>JBEEMN010000469.1:0-2523 GCA_041192625.1 Armatimonadota bacterium | reverse complement strand
ACTTGACCATCCGGAGATAAAGAACCGCCCGGGCTATGAACGCATTTTCCTCAAGCGGCCGCAGTGGGATTTCAAGCGCTACGGGCAAAGCGGGATGGAAGCCAGCACTCTCTTCCCAAATGTCGCGACCTGCGCCGATGACATCGCGCTTATCCGGTCGATGCATACCGACCATTCGAATCACTACAATGCGACACTTGGGATGCACACCGGTTCGTTTGCATTCGCGCGGCCAAGTCTTGGCGCGTGGGTCAGTTATGGCCTCGGGAGTGAGAACCAGAACCTTCCATCATTCGTGACCATCGCTCCTGCGCAGACCTATGCAGGCTCCCAAGTCTATGCAAGTGACTTTCTACCAGGTGCGCATCAGGGCACACGGATTGTGCCAGGGCCGCTCCCGATCGCCGACATCAGGCCGAATGTGAGCAAGAGTGACCAACGTCAGGCACTGAACGCATTGGCGCGTATGAACCAACGCCACGCATCTACAAGAGCTGCCGACCCACAGCTCGCCGCACGGATTCAGTCGTTTGAAACCGCATTTGGGATGCAAATGGCAGTTCCGGATGTCTTTGACTTCACGAAAGAATCCGATGCAACCCATGCGCTGTATGGGCTTGAACGGGGAAGTACATCCGGTTTTGGATGGCAATGTCTCGCCGCCCGCCGGCTGGTCGAACGTGGCGTCCGCTTCGTCGAGCTGATTGACACAGGCTCAAGCGGGAACTGGGACTCACATGGAGACATGATGGACCATGAGCGTCTCGCTAGAAATGTAGACAAGCCGATTGCAGGGCTGTTGAAGGACCTGAAAGCGCGAGGGATGCTCGAAGACACCCTTGTTGTCTGGACGACTGAGTTTGGCCGGACGCCGTTCAACAACACGGCAGATGCACGTGGACGCGAGCACCATTCCTGGGCGTTTTCAAGCTGGCTGGCCGGTGGCGGCGCAAAGCCTGGTGTGACCTATGGTTCCACCGATGAGTATGGGATGCGTGTCGAGACGGATGGTGTCCATGTCCATGACTTTCACGCAACGATTCTGCACTTGATGGGACTGGACCACACCCGTCTAACCTATCGGCATAGCGGGCGCGATTACCGCCTCACAGATGTCTATGGTGAAGTGGTTCGTAAAGTAATCGTCTGACAAAACAAAACTCCCTTTATGAATGCATCACGAAGGGAGTTTTGATTACTGTTTGATGTTAGTCCGCTTACCGACCCATTGGTCCGCCTGGCATGCCGCCTGGAGGAGGTCCGCCAGCAGGCATTCCGCCTGGGCCACCAGGACCGCCGCTCTGCATTTGGCCATAGCCACCGCCGCCACCGCGCATCTGCATCATCTGCCCACCACCACCGCCAGCACGGCCACCTGCGCCACGGGATTGCATAGACCCGGATGCGCTGTACTGAGAACCACCGCCTTGACCGCCACCCATTTGCTTCTTCATTTCGGCCATGTAGCGATTGCGGTCCATGTTTGCCGTGTAGCTGCGATTGCTGCGATGATTACGACTGGCAGCGGGAGTTTGTTGATTTTATCTTTCATCTTTTTTCCAAACCTTTTCCTTCAGTAATCAAGTAGGTCGATCGGGCATCCGTGGCTGGCAACACCTGAGATGTTCCACCAGGCCAAATGACCTCGATCGAGTCTACCTTTGTAGATCCCCCCAAACCAAACGTCAGCGTCCGCTCACTCTCCGAGAGGAAGCTTCCACCACTGCGGACGTATTGCTGCTGCTGTATCCCGCCCGCTTTGACGATAACCCTAGCCCCGATGGCATTGCGGTTCGTCTTTTCACCAACCAACCGGAGCTTTATCCAGCTGTTATTGTTACCGCCATCGTTGCGGAGGAGCAAAAACTTACCATTGTTATCCACAACCCCGATATCGAGGTCGCCATCACTATCAATATCGCCATATGCGGCACCGCGCCCGACAATCTGATAGTTCATCCCAGCAGCCTTGCTGACATCGTTGAACTTCTTGCCCTTCTCGTTATGGAAGAGCAGGGGCGCCTGCTTGAATGTAAGGTTGCTTTGGTAGGTGCTGACGATGTCATCCACGTGGCCATTGGTCGCATAGAGATCCTGCCAGCCATCCAGGTCGTAGTCGAAGAAGAACGTCGCAAATGTGACATTTAAGAGGCTTGCGCTGACAAGACCTCTGGACTGGGCGTTGTTTTCGAACATCCCGGCCCCACCCTCCATCGGGTCGAAGAGGGACAGGCCTTCCTCCGCAAAGTTACCAATGACCAAGCTAAAGTTGCCATCGTTTTTGTAGTCTGCGGCATCGATGCCCATGCCGGCTTTCGCGCGGCCATTTTCAGCAAAGGCGATGCCCGTTTCGACACCGCGCTCCACGAACTTTTTGCCACCTTCATTGATGAACAGAAAGTTCGCCCAGGTGTCATTACTGACCGCGATATCAATCCAGTTGTCGCCGTTGTAGTCTGCGAGGGCGATTCCAAAAGACTTTCCGACAGCACAGTCGAGGATGCCCATCGGCTTGCTGACATC
>JBEEMN010000468.1:0-2851 GCA_041192625.1 Armatimonadota bacterium | reverse complement strand
GAATATGTCGACACCTGGACACTGTTCTGGGGCGACTATACACGAGCATCCACAAAGGCCTTAGGGGAACGCGGCCTCGCATCGATGAACCAGTGGCTACGTTCATCCGTGGCGCTGAACAAGCCCATGAGCACCTTTGCCCGCGAGCTCATAACCGCTAAGGGTAGCAATTACGATAATGGCGCGGCAGGCTTTTTCAGAGCGGAACGCTCACCCGAGGCCTTGCTCGAAACCACGAGCCAAGTCTTCCTCGGAACGCGTATCGGCTGCGCGAAATGCCATAACCATCCGTACGAGCGCTTTAAGCAGTTCGAGTACTACCAAATGGCAGCATTCTTTGTGCGCACCAGGACCAAGGATGGCCCAAGCCCCGAAGAGACGTTTGTCTATAACGGAAATGGCGGAGAGGCTGTCCACCCGCGCACCGGAAAGGTGATGCAGCCAACTCCTCTCGATGGCACACCGCTGCCGGCTGACTTCAAGGGGGACCGCCGGGATGCCCTTGCTGACTGGGTGACCGCACCAAGCAATCCGTTCTTTGCGAAAAACATTGTGAACCGTGTCTGGAAACAGCTCATGGGAATTGGGTTGATTGAGCCAGTGGATGACATCCGGGTCACAAACCCACCAAGCAACCCCGAGCTCCTTGATCGTCTCGCGCTCGACTTTGTCCGCGGCGGCTACGATGTCCGTCAGCTTATTCGAGATATCGTTCTGACCGACACTTACCAGCGCACCGCCATCCCGACAAAGCAAAATGCCGGCGACAGCAAGTATTACTCGCACTATGCCTTCAAGCGGATGCAGGCGGAGCCCCTCATGGATGCGATTTCAGCCGCTCTCGGTATCGGGGAGCCGCTTGCTGGGATGCCAGCCGATCTCCGGGCCGTGCAGCTTCCTGATACATCTGCGACCGGAAGCACCTACTTCCTCGACCTCTTTGGACGCCCAGCGCGTAATGTTGTCTGTCAATGTGAGCGCAGCGATGCCCCGACGATCGGACAGCTCCTGCACATCATGAATGGCAAGGGTATCCAGGACCGTATCGCCAGCAAGGACAACCGCATTGGGAAGCTGATCGCCGCGGGCAAAACCGATGCGCAGATTCTCGAAGATGTCTTTGGACATTGATCTCGCCAAAGACCGGCGCATCGCGTGGGAGGATGTCCAGTGGGCGCTCCTCAATCAGAAAGAGTTCTTGTTCAACCGCTAGTGTGACATACGATATTCGTGGGAATGAGCTTAGCGTTCCAGGCAGGTCCCCTAGGTGTCAGGATTGTTGTTATGTCTCTTGATTTGAATCTCTGAAACTTGTTTCAGGGATTCGAGGACACTTTGATGGCTTATTCTAAAGAGTTACGTGAGCGGGCTATTGCCCGCCTGCTTCCCCCTATCAATGCTTCACTTTCTGCGGTCTCCCAGGAGTTGAACATCCCGTATCAGACCCTATATGGCTGGCGCACACAAAGCAGCAAGCAGCCATTGCCAGTTACGCAAGCCCGTGAAGCGGAAGACCTGTTTGATGCGCAGACCAAGTTCACCGTTGTACTTGAGACTGCGACGCTCAATGAAGTGGATCTGGCAGCATACTGCAGGTCCAAAGGTCTCTATGTTGAACAGATTGCGCAGTGGCGGGCTCAGTGTGTAGCGTCGTTCAATCCGAAGACCGTAACAGCTGCTGAGAGAAACAATGCAAAGCGCATTCAGCTCCTCGAACGGGAGCTCGCAAGGAAGGAAAAAGCGCTTGCAGAGGCTGCAGCGTTGATGATCCTACGAAAAAAAGCGGAGGCGATTTGGGGGTTGGGCGAGGAGCAATGATCAATACCCCAGATCGGCGACGAATCATCACCCTGAATAATGAAGCAGTTGAAGCCGGTGCAAGACTAAGGAAGGCATGCGATGCCCTGAATCTGTCTATGCGGACCATTCAGCGGTGGCGCCAAAGCGATGGAAGTGTTCGTGAGGATGCCCGTCCAGCAGCTAAGCGTACAACTCCAAACACGAAGATGTCCCGTGGGCGCTTCACCATCAGAAAGAGCTTCTAATTCAACTGACAGCCTGAATATCGACATTACTATAAGGAAACAAACATGAACACCGAAACCAACACGAAGACTAACTGTTGCACCTGCTGTAGCGATTCCAGTACCTGCTGCACCGCTAATGGGTGTTGCACTCTAGGCACCTGTACGGATGCGTGCACCTGCTCCTGCCGAACCAAAACTAAACCGTAGCCCTTCATCGTGAAGGAATTTCGATAGGAATGCTGGCGTTGCTTATGCTAGCAGCATGGGTGCGAGAGGCGGGCGGGTAGTCCTGCGTTCCACTCTCGCCCCTGAACGGGTTGACCCGGTGATGGGTCGCCGCTACGTGCGAGTGGCGTTCCAGGTAAGCTGCAGTTCGCACAGCGCTACGTGGATTCTGTTCAGGGGTGACTCGAACCCGAAAAAACGTACAACTGAGTTAAGCATGATTCCCAAGGTTTAACCTCGAAAGGATAGTGCATATGAAACCAGATCGTCGCTCTTATGATGCCGCCTACAAAGCCGTGGCTGTTCACTTAGCAGTCGAGCGTAATAACGTCACATCCGTCGCCCGAGACCTCGGTATCGGTTCGACAACTCTGCAGCGCTGGGTTGACCTTGCTAACGAGCATCCGGAGAATCCATTTCCAGGAAATGGAAATATCCGGGACGCTGAAATGCAAAGGATTATGCGTGAAAACCGACGGCTCAGAGAGGACAATGAGATCCTAAAAAAGGCAGTGGGTATGGTCACCAATGCCCAAAAGTGAAGTACACAGTCATCCGTGACCCGTCCAAAATGCATTCTGTTTCGAGACTCAGTCGTT
>JBEEMN010000467.1:0-3491 GCA_041192625.1 Armatimonadota bacterium | reverse complement strand
GCATAAACCTCAGCAACCGCACGGAGCTCGGAGTTGGACCCGATGATCAGGTCTGCACGGGTTGCAGACCACGCGACAGCACCCGTCTTGCGGCTGACGCCTTCAAAGGTGGTCTTTTCATCGTTGTTTGGACGCCATGCGATACCGAGGTCGAGCAGGTTGACGAAGTAGTCATTCGTCAACACGCCTGGCTTGCTCGTGAACACACCATGCTTCGACTTGTCGTAGTTGGTGCCAAGAACACGCATTCCACCAAGGAGAACGGTCATCTCAGGGGATGTCAGGTTCAATAGCTGCGCCTTGTCAACAAGCAAATGCTCGCTTGCATGCGCAACACCAGACTTGCTGTAGTTGCGGAAGCCATCTGCGAGTGGCTCAAGCACTGCAAAGGATGAGACATCCGTCTGTGCCTGAGTTGCATCCGTACGGCCAGGCGTAAACGGAACGGTGACCGTCTTGCCCGCATCCTTGGCGGCCTTCTCAACTCCAGCACATCCACCGAGGACAATCAGGTCTGCAAGAGAGACCAGCTTGCCATCCGTGCGGTTTGCATTGAAGCCGCTCTGGATACCTTCGTAGACGCCAAGCACCTTGGAAAGACCCAGTTTGCTGTTGACTTCCCAGTTCATTTGTGGATTCAGGCGAAGACGTGCACCATTGGCGCCGCCACGCTTATCCGAACCACGGAAGGTGGATGCGCTTGCCCATGCGGTCGAAACCAGCTCGGAAACCGTAAGGCCAGACTTGAGGATTTGTGCCTTCAGAGCGGTGATATCGCGCTTGTCGATAACCTTGCCTGCTGCTGCCGGGATTGGATCCTGCCATACGAGCACTTCGGCTGGAACCTCGGAACCAACATAGCGGTTGCGTGGACCCATGTCACGGTGTGTCAGCTTGAACCATGCACGTGCAAACGCATCGTTGAACGCCTTTGGGTCGTTCAGGAACTTGCGAGAAATCTTCTCGTAAGCTGGGTCAAAGCGAAGTGCGAGGTCGGTCGTGAACATCATCGGAGCATGACGCTTGGACTTGTCAAATGCATCCGGGACGAGGTCCTTGCCCTTGCCACCCTTTGGTTGCCATTGCTGCGCACCCGCTGGGCTCTTGGTCAGCTCCCACTCGAAGCCAAAGAGGTTCTCAAAGTAGTTGTTTGACCACTTGTCAGGTGTAGCTGTCCATGCGCCTTCGAGACCCGATGTACCGTGCGCCTTACCAAGGGTGTGACCGCCAGCGATCAGCGCGACGGTCTCTTCGTCGTTCATCGCCATCCGGGCAAACGTCTCACGGATGTCACGTGCTGCTGCCAACACATCTGGCTTACCGTTAGGTCCCTGTGGGTTAACGTAAATCAGACCCATCTGAACTGCAGCCAAAGGCTTTTCGAGCTCACGGTCACCGGTGTAGCGCTTGTCGCCCAGCCACTGGGTCTCAGAACCCCAGTAAATGTCTTCCGCTGGCTCCCAGACATCTTCACGTCCGCCGGAAAAGCCAAATGTCTTGAATCCAGCAGACTCGAGTGCACAGTTGCCGGCAAGAATCATCAGGTCAGCCCAGGAAAGCTTTCGGCCGTACTTTTGCTTGATCGGCCAGAGAAGCATCCGGGCCTTGCGGCCGTACTTTTGCTTGATCGGCCAGAGAAGCATCCGGGCCTTGTCAAGGTTGGTGTTGTCAGGCCAGCTGTTCAGCGGCGCGAAGCGGAGGGTGCCAGCACCGGCGCCACCACGGCCATCGATGGTCCGGTAGGTTCCAGCGCTGTGCCATGCCATACGGATGAAGAAGCCGGCGTATGTGCCGTAGTCCGCTGGCCACCACTCTTGGCTTGTGACCATCAGTTTGTTGATGTCGGCCTTGACACCCTTGAGGTCCAGCTTCTTGAACTCAGCAGCGTAGTTGAAGTCATCACCCATTGGATTCGACATCGTGGAATGCTGACGAAGAATGTTCAGGCGGAGGAGGTTTGGCCACCAGTCAGTGTTCCGTGTGCCGCGACCAGCAGCTGCCGTCATTTCGGCCTGCGGCTCAGCTGCCATCGCAGCACCGCTAAATGGGCACTTACCCGCCGGTGCGGCGGCAGGCTCCACTGGCTTTGGTGCTGGGAGAGGCATGCTTGCTGTTGCGGATGATGATGCGGCTATTCCAGTGCCAAGGGTAACTCCAAGGCCAAGCAGCAACGAACGTCGGCTGATGTTTGCCGCTTGCTCACGGTCTAATTCTTGTTGACGTGCGATGCCATTGTTATCGGATTCAGGTGTCTGATCTGGATTACTCATGCGTCTATTCCTCTGACTTTATAGGGTGGCAGGCCTGTGACCCGGTTGAGGGCAACCTTTGTTGCGCTCCCAATGTCATGTGCCATCCGTGGTGCTAACAAAAACCGCATCACGAAGTTCCCGCAAATGGGATGCCATCGTTACATTACCTGTCTATACATAGGATGCATGTACGCATTCCGGCATATTTGAGAAATGTTCTCAAAAAGTTGCTTTGATTTACTTAGGTAAAAAGACGGGGTACACACCCAAACCGCAACATATTAGTGAGTCATTGCGATTGCGATGAATCCGCGATCAGGCGTCGCCGACCCCGGATGCTTCTAGCTCAGCACGGAACTGTTCCGCGTAAAGTCTAGCGTAGTTGCCACCCTGCTCGAGGAGCTCGGCATGGGAACCAAGTTCAACAATAGTGCCTTTTTCCATCACGACAATCTTGTTTGCTTTCACAATCGTCGAGAGGCGGTGTGCAATCACAAAGCTCGTTCGCCCTTCCATCAGGCGGTCCAAGGCCTCCTGAATCAGTGCTTCCGTCTCGCTGTCCAGTGAGCTTGTGGCTTCATCGAGAACCAAAATCCGCGGATCTGCGAGCAAAGCTCTTGCAATCGCGAGCCGCTGCTTCTCACCGCCAGACAGCTTCACTCCCTCTTCACCAATCTTGGTGTCATAGCCATCCGGGAAGGCTTCAATCACATGATGCAGATTCGCTGCGGTTGCCGCGGCCACGATGTCAGCGTCTGTCGCATCAATCCGTCCATAGCGCAGGTTTTCACGAATCGATGTGTGAAACAGCAGACTCTCCTGAAGCACGACACCAATTTGACGCCGGAGGGACATCAGGTCGATGTCACGTAAATCATGGCCATCAATGGTAATCTTGCCGCCGGTGACATCGTAGTGGCGGGACAACAAATTGATCATCGTCGTCTTGCCGCTTCCCGAGCCGCCCACAAAGGCAATCATTTCTCCGGGCTGGATGTCTAGCGTAATCCCTTTGAGCACCGGCTGACCTGGTTCGTACTCAAACCAGACATCGTCGTAGCGGATATTGCCTGAAATGACTGGCATGTCTGGGGCACCATCCGTGCTGCTGACGGCCGGCGGCGTATCGAGCAGCTTGAAGATACGGTTCAGCCCTGTCTGTGCTCGCGCAAACTGGTCATTGAGCTGAATCAAACGAATGGTTGGGCCGTAGAGATAGACATTCACCAGAATCAAAAA
>JBEEMN010000466.1:0-3530 GCA_041192625.1 Armatimonadota bacterium | reverse complement strand
AACCTGAAGCACTGCCAGCGCAACGTCATCGGGTTGGAGCATGTCTGCCGTGTCCCAAGGAGCGCCGCCCATGCCATCCCAGAAAGGCGTCGCAACGCTCCCAGGAAAGATACTCGATATACGAATGCCATCCTTACGGACTTCTTTAGCGACGCACTGAATCATTCCGTACGCAGCCCACTTGGATGCCACATACCCACTGCTCATCGGGAATGATTTCTTTGCAGCAATAGATAGCATCGGGACAATCATGCCTTCGCCGCGCGGCTTCATCACCCGCACCGCTGCGCGCACGCAGTTGAACATTCCGGTGACGTTGGTCGACATCATTTCGGCAAAAGCCGCATCCGTAGTCAGCTCAATCGGCGCAAATGTCCCTACACCCGCATTCGCAACCATCGCATCCAGGTGCCCAAATTCGGCAACCATTTCATCAACGGTGGCATCAATAAAGGCACTGTCTGTCACACTGCCCACAAACGCGATGTGTCCACAATCCGTTTCAGCAACTAACTGAAGTAAGTCCTCGCGATTACGTGCCACTAGGCCAAGACGCCAACCATCCGCTGTCAGAGCATCCACAATCGCCCGCCCAATCCCCTTGGTCGCCCCGGTCACAATAGCTGTACGCATCAGATTAACTCACTCTCAGTGCTTGTTGACAATACTCATAAACTCGGCGCGTAGCGCTGGGTCTGTGCGGAACCGACCTCCGAGCTTGCTCGTGACCGTGCTCGAACCGTGGTCTTCGACGCCGCGGCTACGAACGCAATAATGGATTGCATCCACGACCACCGCGATATCATCCGTCCCCAGAATGTACTGCAGGGCAAAGTATATCTGTTCCGTGAGGCGCTCCTGAATTTGAGGCCGCTTTGCGAAGTACTCTACGATGCGGTTGAGCTTCGACAATCCAAGAACATGCTGACCAGGGATGTAAGCAACCGTTGCATTGCCATCAATCACGACAAAGTGGTGCTCACAGCTGGACATCACCGAAATGTTGCGCTCCACGACCATTTCGTCGTAACGCATTTTGTTCTCGACAGCGGTGCATTTTGGAAAATTATCGTAGTCGAGGCCCCAAAAGATTTCGCTCACAAACATCTTTGCGACTCTGCGGGGAGAGTCGATAAGGGAGTCATCGGTCAGGTCTAGGCCAAGTGCCTCCATGATGCCCCGGAAGTGATGTTCAATCGCATTCGTTTTATCGGCATCCGAGAGGTCATTCGGGACGGTCGGTGTTTCCACACGATTGAGGACCAGGTGCTCATGCACTCGATGGCCAAGCTCAGGATCGGTTTTCGTTTTATTCAGTGCCATAGTTTGTCTTTCTGCAGTAAGCCTGAATGGCTGTTTCAGCCGGCATATTCAAAGTAGTTGCGGTCAGTTTCGCGCACAATGATGCGCGAGAGGCGGGCGGGCGCCGGGATGTGGTCCTTGATGCGGTTCCAGATCACCAATGTCAGGTTTTCGCTGGTCGGGTTGCTGCCAACAAACTCAGGGACATCATCGTTGAGGCACTTGTGGTCAAAAACCTGCATGATGTGCTCCTCGATGACGGTATCCAGCGCCTCGAGGTCAAGCAGCATCCCGGTTACAGGGTCAGGGTCACCCGTGACCGTAACCTCAACTATGACCATGACCACCCTTGTGGTTACATTTGCCAAAAATCGCGACATTTTCTGCATCGGAGAGCCCCGGAGCATGCAGACGGTGAGATGCTGCAAAGTCGATGCAGCGCGTGAGTGAGACCATCGGGTTACCTCCAGCAAAGGTGCGCGTAGCGTACAGCGTCGGGCTTTCCCAGACGGTGATTTCACAGAGGCGGGCGCGAACATCCGTAAAATGTCCCTCAACCTGCTCCCAAACAAAAGTCGTGATGTTTTCAAGTGTTGCTTGACGTTCTGCAAACCAGGCGACCTCATAGGTCAGATGCTTGTCCGCAACGAGCGCGAGGACGTTTTGCTTGATGCAGCGATCGATGTCCACGATGTTTACAATCATCCCGGTCACCGGATCAACCGCGCCTTCGAATGTCACTTCAACGGTGTAGTTGTGGCCGTGGCCATAGCGACTTGCCCAACGTCCAAACAATGCTTTGTTTTGTTCATCCGTCAATCCAACCAGCCAGTAGGCATGGCCAGCCGAAAACATCACACGCCGCTTTAGGCGCATCGTTGTGGAGGTCACTGGCATTGGAGGATTCATCTGTCACTCTCTAACGCTCCGGCCGCCCAGAGGTTCCCTATACATCACCGGGATTTTCACTGACATGATGCCTTACATCTGTAATACACTGATGCACGAGGTTTGATTCCCGCACAAAGCCTGCTCGGAAACACAAAGCTCACGTTGTCGAAACCACCGGATTTATCGCCTATGTACACGGAATCAGATATGGATATTGCATCTCCTCCTGCACCTTATGAGCTCTCCCGGGTCCTCGACATCGAACGACGCCGCCTTGTCCACGTAGCGCCATCTGTCCCGAATGCTGACTACGACATTTGTGATGTCCTTGTCCTTGGCGGGGGCCTTGGAGGTGTTGCAGCAGCCGAAGCAGCGGCAGCCGATGGCGCAACCGTCATCATCGTTGAGCCGACATCCGTTCTTGGCGGCCAGCTGACATCGCAGCTGGTTCCCGTCCCCGATGAAAACCAATACGTTGGCCGTGCAAAAGGTGCATCGACAGATCGCTTCCGCGCCCTTCGCGAGGATGTTCGTGCGTTGTATGCGGCAAAACCCGGTGTCCGAAAGCAGGCAGCAAACAACATCGGGCAGTGCTGGGTGTCTTCTGTATCCGGATTACCAAGTGTGTGGAGCCAAGCCATCGAGAACCGTCTGGCCCCATTTGTCGACAATGGACGCTTGAAACGTACGTATCTCCGGCATCAGCTGCGCCGCATCGTCCGCTACTCAGGTAATGGCGATATCAACTATGTCGAAATCGTCAATCTTGAGGATGGCCATATCCATAGAATTGCCCCAAAGATGGTTGTAGATGCCACCGAAGATGGCGCTGCGGCCTATCTGGCAGGGTGCCCTACACGGATCGGGCAGGAAGCCGCATCCGAGTTTGGTGAAGCGCTGGCTCCAGCGACACATCACCCGGAGTGGGTGCAATCGTTTACCTATGGATTCCTTCTGCGCTGGGAAATGGATCCGCAAAAGCAAAAGCCACCGGTCGCACCGCCGGCTGAATATGATGCCTTCAAGCAACAAGGCGAATACACCCTCGACTACGTGTACCGAGGCAATGGTATCGAGGCGTATTCGGTTCCGTACGGCGTCCTGGATGCCATCACGCATACATCAGTTGCTGGCACTCGTACCTACCAGCCATTTTGGACGTATCGACGCCTTCAAGCCGCCGGCTCATTTACCGGTGGAAAAAGCCCGCAAGGTGACATCGCACTGATCAACTGGCGCGGCAATGACTTTCACATGGACAGCTATATCGACAAGCCACTGGATGATCAGGTACGCATCCTAAACAGAGGCCGTGACTTTGCGATTGGTTTTCTGTA
>JBEEMN010000465.1:0-2806 GCA_041192625.1 Armatimonadota bacterium | reverse complement strand
TCCTTGACGAGTCACATCGGTGATGAGCTTATCGGTCAGCCGGTTGGCCGGGATGTTCTTGAGCAACATTTGGCCGCGAGTTGGATTGCCCATTCTGTGGATGACCTCATAGCCGCCGCGGAGCGTGAGTGGGAATGGTGCCGGGAACAATGCGAATCTGTGGTGCAGGAACTAGGCGTTTCGGACTGGGATGCAGCTCTCGAACGCTGTAAACGGTCTGCGTCACCCCCAGGAAGTCAACCGACAATCGTGCGTGATTTGGCACTTGAAGCGGCAAGGTACGTCACTGAAGAAGATCTGCTTACCGTTGACGCAACGGCAAACGGAACGTGGCGGATGGAAATGATGTCTGCGGAAGATCAAAAGACCAACCCATTTTTTCTTGGGGGGGAGACCATCATTGTTTCCTATCCAACAAGCGGAATGTCTACAGCCGCCCGCCAGATGAGTATGCGTGGCAACAACGCAGCATTTAGTCGGGCGACGGTTCAACACGAACTCATTCCGGGGCATCACATGCAGCAGTGGGCATCCGCAAGGTTTCACACCTATAGAAATGTTTGGTGGACTCCGTTTTGGGTGGAAGGCTGGACACTTCACTGGGAAATGTTGCTGTGGGAGAGAGACTTCCCCCGGACACCTGAAGAACGCTGTGGGATGCTTTTTTGGCGGATGCACCGCTGCGCGCGCGTTCTGTTCAGTCTCCGGTTTCATCTTGGCGAGCTGTCTGCAACCGAATGCGTGGAATTTCTGGTTCGGGAATGCGGTCATGAGCCAGCCAACGCTCACGCGGAGATAAGGCGCAGTGTTGGCAATCGCTACCCACCTCTTTATCAGCTGGCGTATCAGATTGGTGGGATGCAGGTCCGGTCGCTCTATCGCGAGGCCCTAACGTTCGGATGGACACCAAAAGCGTTTCATGATCGCTTTCTGCAAGAAAACGAAATGCCAATCTCTGCTGTACGTGCACTCATCCTCGGATTACCACTGAGTGATAGCGAGCTCAAGCGGTGGCGATTTCTTGACGGCGATCACGCGTATAGTCGGTGAATTAGAATGTCCCTGCCAGCGACTTCTTAGTTAGCTGGCAGGGACAGTGATTGTTTACGCCATCGCTGGCGGAGCATCCTTGGCTGGCAACGTTGGAGCCAGAGGGATGACCTTTTCGGGGACAACCTGCTGGGATCCCGCTACACTCGTGCGCTTGGCACGTGCCTTAGGCTTGAGCGCAAGATCTACCACCTCGATGACATCAGACACGTACACAATGTTCAAGTCAGCGCGAACATCCTCAGGAACATCTTCCATAACATCCTTGCGGTTTCGCGCGGGGACAATTACAGTCGTACATCCTTGACGATGAGCCGCAAGCAGCTTTTCCTTTAGGCCACCAACGGGCAGAACGCGTCCAGTCAACGTAACCTCACCGGTCATCGCCAAGTGCTCTTCAAGCGGGCGCTGTGTAAGCAATGACACCAGAGCGGTGACCAGAGTGATACCTGCGCTTGGACCATCCTTGGGAACTGCGCCAGCCGGAGCGTGAATGTGGATCTCTGATGTTTCCCAGAATGTAGGATCAATACCGAGCTTAGCTGCATTAGCTCTTACGTAGGAAACGGCCGTCTTTGCAGACTCCTGCATTACTTCACCAAGCCGCCCAGTGAGCTGAACCGTCTTTGAACCGGGCATGCGTGTCGTCTCGAGGACAAGTGTGTCACCGCCTACGGCTGTCCACACAAGACCCACAGCCGTTCCTGGCACACCGGCATATGGAGTGATTTCATCACTGTCATAGCGAGGCGATCCAAGAAGCTCTGTAATTCTACCTTCCGCTTTGCGTCGAAGCTGCTTACGACAAAGTGACCCAATCGTGCGCCCGAGTGACCGAACTCCGGCCTCACGCGTGTAGCCATGGATTAACGGCAGATATGCATCCGGTGCGATATCGAAGTCAGCGACATCGACCATGTACTCTTTGCGCTGTGCGGGTACGAGATGCCCGGCGGCAATCGATGCCTTCTCCCGGTCTGTGTAGCCGCTCAGCTCGACAATCTCCATGCGGTCGCGCAGGGGAGCCGGAATACCATCCAGACCATTAGCAGTCGTAATGAACAACACTTTTGACAGATTGAATGGCGCATCGATGTAGTGGTCGCGGAAAGACTTGTTCTGCTCCGGATCAAGGGCCTCAAGGAGAGCGCTCGCGGGATCGCCCCGCATGTCACTTGCCATCTTGTCGATTTCATCCAGAACAATCACCGGGTTATTAGTACCAGCGCGTCGTAGAGTCGTGATGATTTGTCCGGGGAGGGCACCCACATAGGTTCGCCGATGCCCGCGAATTTCGGACTCATCCCGTACGCCACCAAGACTAATCCGGCCGTACTCTTTTCCGAGGGCACGGGCAATGCTACGCCCAAGGGATGTCTTTCCAACACCTGGAGGTCCTACAAGGCACAAAATAGGCTGGCGGATGTTTCCTTCAGGAACACTTAAACGCACTGCCAGATGTTCGACAATCCTGTCTTTGACATCTTTCAGGCCATAGTGGTCTTCATCCAGCATACGTTCCACATTGACAACCGTTGCCGTCTCGGGGGTACTCGTCGACCAGGGAAGCGCAAGCACTGTCTCAACATATGTTCTACTGACACTGTGTTCCGGGCTTGCTGGATTGAGTCGGTCAAGACGATCGAGTTCGCGCTCAACTTCTTTATGCGCTTCTTCGGGGAGCTTGAGCTTTTTTAATTTAGTGCGAAAAGCTGCGAGCTCGCGGTCCCGTTCCGGGCGCTCGCCAAGCTCGCGC
>JBEEMN010000464.1:0-3052 GCA_041192625.1 Armatimonadota bacterium | reverse complement strand
TGGTGGGAAGTTGACCTCGGGGCTGCCGTTCAAGTCGATAGTGTCCGTATCCACCCACGCACCGATGCACACATCGGCAAAATGAAGGGCATTCGCATAACCCTCCTCGATGCTGACCGCAAACCAGTCGCAGAAGCGCCCATCGCGGATGCCATTATCGCTGCCCGTGAAACCATCCCAAGTGGTGATCCAGATCGCATCGCCATTGCCGAGCTTCGGGCACAGCGCGCCGCTATCGGAACGATTCGCGTTCCGGTGATGGTCGAGCTCGCAGCAAACAAACAGCGCACGAGCACAATCCTCACACTCGGTAATTTCCAGATGAAGGGGGATGCTGTTCAGCCGGCCGTTCCCGCAGCCTTTGGAAAGTTTCCAGCAGGCGCACCGCTAAACCGCCTCGGCGTTGCAAAATGGCTGGTCAGCCGGGATAACCCGCTGACCGCACGCGTAGCCGTCAACCGCATTTGGGCACAGCTCTTCGGACGGGGCATTGTTGAAACGGAAGAGGACTTCGGAATTCAGGGTGCTCTGCCGACAAATCAGGCGCTTATCGACCAGCTTGCCGTGATGTTTATGCACGACTGGGATGTCAAAGAGCTCATCCGCGAGATCGTCCTCACCGACACCTACGGTCGCAGCTCCCTCGCAAGCTCGGTCGCTGAGCGTCGCGACCCGCGGAATGTTCATTTATCCCACTATCCGCGCCGCCGCCTTGATGCAGAAGGCGTTCGCGACCAATCTCTCGCGATATCGGGTTTGTTGACTCCGACCATCGGAGGGCCAAGCGTTTACCCGCCGCAGCCCGATGGACTGTGGCAAGCAGCCTTCAATGGCGAACGCAACTACCCAACCAGCATGGGAGCGGACCGCTTCCGCCGCGGCCTCTACACCTTCTGGCGCCGGACCGTTCCTTACCCAAGCATGGCAACCTTTGATGCGCCAAGCCGTGAAGCATGTACCCTCCGGCGTCAGCCAACCAATACGCCCCTGCAGGCACTGGTCACTCTCAATGACCCAGCATATATCGAGTTCGCACAAGGCTATGCCATCCGAGTGCTGACCGAAAGCAAAGGGACAGACCGCCAGCGTGCTGCCTGGGCACTTGAAAATGCCACATTGCAAAAGCCATCCGCAAAGCAAATCGATGCTGTCATGGCACTCCTGACCGCGGAACGCACACGCCTCAGCAAGGATATGGAGAGCGCCAAGCAGCTGGCTGACCCGGCTGCGCATCCTCTGCCGAAGAATCTCGACATCGTGGATGCCGCTGCGTGGACAGTGACATCCAATGTCATCCTCAACCTCGACCAGGTTCTGACCATCAACTAGAGAGCGAAGCAGCCACCATGAAAATCGATACACAACACCCAATCTGGCTGGCCGGCGAGGCCGGGACACGCCGCGAGCTCCTCCGAGGCGCTGGTCTTGGGATAGGCGCCATGGCGCTCGGAACCCTGATGACCGATGATGCCGGCGCGGCGCCAAAGCCTCAACCGGATGGCATTCCGCCTATCCCAAAGAAGAAGGCCCGTGCTAAAGCCGTCATCTACCTCCACATGAGCGGTGCGCCTCCAACACTTGACTGCTTCGATTACAAGCCTACCCTCAAGCGTCTCGACCGCCAGAACTGCCCGGCAGAGCTGATGAAAGGGGAGCGCTTCGCGTTCATTCAGGGCGTCCCAAAAATTCTCGCATCCCCGCACTCCTTTGCGCAGTACGGCAAAGCCGGGATGTGGGTGAGCTCACAGCTTCCATACACCTCCAAAATCGCCGATGAGATTACGCTTGTCCGCTCGATGGTCACTGACCAGATCAACCATTCGCCGGCGGAAATGTTCATCTATACCGGGAATGCTTTTCCTGGAAACGCATCGATGGGCTCCTGGATCACCTATGGCCTTGGTTCATCGAATAAAAACCTTCCCGGATTTGTTGTTCTGCTCAGCGGTGGAACAGACCCAACCGGAGGCAAGAGCATCTGGAGCAGCGGCTACCTGCCATCCATCTATCAGGGCGTCCAATGCCGCGCCGCCGCACCCTCGATGCCCTCTCAACGCTGAACAAGCTCGACTCGGCGCGCACCGGTGACCGCGAAACCATCGCCCGTACCGAGCAGTACGAGCTCGCCTATCGCATGCAAATGGCGGTCCCCGAAGTCACCGACATCCGCAAAGAAAAGCCAGAGACACTCGAACGCTACGGAATCACCAACCCGGCCGAAGCCAGCTTTGCAAAGAACTGTCTCCTTGCCCGCCGCTTGGTGGAGCAGGGCGTTCGGTATGTGCAGCTCTATGACTGGGGATGGGATATTCACGGGACAGGCCCCGGCGATGACCTCATGACAGCTTTCCCTCAAAAGTGTCAGCAGACCGACAAGGCTGCCGCGGCACTTGTGATGGACCTCAAGGAGCGCGGTCTCCTCGATGATGTTCTGGTTGTCTGGGGCGGTGAGTTTGGCCGTACCCCGATGAACGAGGCGCGGGGCGGCTCCACGTATCTTGGCCGTGACCATCACCCACATGCGTTCTGTATGTGGATGGCTGGAGGCGGAATGAAGCAGGGCTATATCCACGGTGAAACGGATGAGCTTGGCTATAAGGTTGCTAGCGGGAAAGTCACGATTCGCGATCTGCAGGCAACCATTCTGGATGCGGTCGGCTTGGATCCGCATCGACTACGGTTCCCATTCCAAGGACTTGACCAGCGGCTGATCGGACCGACGAATGAGGGTCAGGTTCAGACCGCACTCTATCGGTAATCCAGTCAGCTTTGTGCCGGGAGGCTAAATGTCCCAGTCCTTGGGATCGCCTGCCGGCACGGGATTGATGCCCTTGCTGACCTGCTTGCGCTTGCTCTGGGCCATCAGGTCCATGAGGGTGCCAGCATACACGAAGATAGCAACACCGATTGCCACCAGATGCATCGTGTGCATTTGCTGCGCCTGTGCGGCAAGCGTCTTGCTGACCATCGTTTTGGCAGTCGTGTTGATTTGCGGGGCTTCACGCGTCGCGATTGAGACGGTCACGGCTGTGACAAAGATGGCAAGCAGCGG
>JBEEMN010000463.1:0-4093 GCA_041192625.1 Armatimonadota bacterium | reverse complement strand
TCGTCGTCTTCATCATCATCCTCATCCGGGCCGGCGGGGATCACGATACGCACCGAGTTGGATGGCAGCATCGCGGTGAAGACTTCCGGGTGGATGATGGTGGCGAGCACGATTGGATTGCCAAGAATCGTCTGGCGGTCAGCAACGTAGATGTCACCCATTTTCTCGGCGGCAGTGCCAACAAATCCACTGAAGCGCGCAAGGCGGTCATGGTCGGCATCCATGTTGTCCGAAACGACAATAATCACCTCAGGGTTGTAGTCGGTCAACGCATCGAGAGCAGCTGAACTGCTTTGAACAGCTGTGTCAAACTGACATCCAAGAAATGGCAACCAGTCACTCAGCTCACCCGCGGCGGTGACGGGGTCGTGGGACGCGAGGAGACAGATGCGCTGGCGGACACGGAGCAGCGTCCGGTCCTTGATTTCGTGCAATGTTGCTTCGTAATTCATGGGAATATCCTACCGCTCCATCATCCGGTCACCGACATAGAGCCGCCCAGCATCCAGATCTTGCTCAGCCGCCGGGAGCACTTTTGTGAATGCATCCCGGTGGATGCCAGCCGCATGGCCATCGGCGGCGACATAGGTCATCCGTTCCTGATGCCGAAAATCAGCACTCGCGGTGCAGCCGTAGCCGGGGTAGCACCAGCTCGATGGCGGCTGCAGCATATTGACATCCGATGCTTTTGTCGTGGTCCAGCGGATATCTCCCGGAGATGTTGCGCCCGGGTCTGCGCGGTTTGCCGCATCCCCAAAGAGAATCGTCGATGCCGGCTGTGTGATTTCCCCGAGGGCTGCGGGTTCGAGCAGGATGTAGCTCGGTGGAGCATAGCGCGTGCCGGCGAGGCGTTCATTGTAGCCATAGCCAACTCCGCCCAAATGCCCTTTGGTGGTGTACGAAGGGCATGACTGGATGCCGTTTGACTTTGTATACGGGAACAGAATGGCGCCTTCGCGCAGCCAGCGGTTATTCTCAGGGCTCCATGCGATCGACCAGTAGGTGCTGTAGTCCCAGGTGAACAGCGGGAGGCGCTCATCAAAGTCCTGGGCGTAGAGCAATGCAGCCAGCCCAAGCTGTTTGGTGTTGGAGAGGCATGCGGTTCGGCGGGCAACTTCCCGGGCGCTGGCGAAAACGGGGAAGAGAATGGCTGCGAGGATTGCGATAATCGCGATGACGACGAGGAGCTCAATCAGCGTGAAGCCACGCCTATGTGCTCCGTGTTGGGGTACGGAGAGTGTCAAACCGGGTCCTTCTGGTCTGTACAGCGCAGACCGCGTGATGTTCCCGACCGCTGGTGACCGGACTTTGCCGCTGAGTGACCTCAGTGGCTTACCGTTGCGCGACAGTGCCCGATTTACACGGGCTTCCCCACACCAATGGTTTCCCACGGGTCTGGCGGACGGGTTTGGCGTAGCGGAAAACCGCTGCGCCGGGTCATCTTAGCAGATGAAGTTAGTGATCAGGCGATTCCTAGTTTAATCAGGGTGCCAAGAACATTGTAGAGGACGGATGCGGGGCTGCCGATGGCATCCACGGGTTCTACCAGCTCGGGTCGGAAAGTCTTCAGCACTGGGGTGCTCTCTTCTTCGTAGACTCTCCAGCGACGTTGGATGACATCATCGGATGCATCATCAAAGCGGTTTTCCTTGAGTGCCCGGCGGCGCAGACGGTCGACCATAACAGCTTCATCGGAGCAGACGAGGTGAAAGACTGCCTGGACATCCACGTGGTGGTTTAGGAAGTGTGCCTGTTCAACATTCCGCGGGATGCCATCGAGGACAAGGATGTCACTTGCTGGCCGGTAGCGGTGTGCGCTAACCATTGCATCCACAGTAACGCGCCAGAGTTTGACGGTGGCGTCATCGGGCACGAGGAGGCCACTTCTCCACACGCAAGGTGCACGAATCCGGGAACGGCACCAAGGGCTTTTCCAAGTGTGCCTTTGCCACTGCCGGGGGCTCCAAAGAGTAAAACTGTCTTAAATTTTGCGTTACTGTCCATCCGCTGCCCCTCTGATTTCGCCTGTCGGCGCCTTTGTTTTGTCGAGTCCAAGAACAATCTTCACATCCGGGAGCTGCTTACTGGTGACCATCACGCCCTGTGTATCGGGTGCGACCTCCTTGATGACATTGGTGATGCCGAGGGTGGTGGCAAGCTTGCGGGCTTGTTTCTCGTAGGCTGACTTGTAATAAACAATTTTGCTCGCTGCAGGTTCAGCCGGCTCCGGCTCTCCCGCCTTGGGTTTCTTTGGATAGGCAACGTTGGCATCGAATGCTGTGGTGTCTCGAAGAACATCAACAGTTTTACGTGCCAGTCCAGCGGTTTTCGTCGCATTGATGACATCGACACGCGTGATGCGTTCACCGGCTTCTTCATTTCCATTGATAAGCCAGTCCACCATCGCGCGCGCTTTCTCAGGATCTACGATGAAGTAATATGCGCCGCGGGTTGTGCCTTCGCCCATCAGGGTATTGCTTGCCAGGTTTTCCGGCTGCAAGCCTCGATAAATAGATGCCAGTGCGTAGATTTGGTCATCGGAGATGTCGCGGTCTTCGAGCTGGTCGAGCGCTTTCCCTATGATTTGGTCTGCTTTGAGGAGATTTCCGGGATGCTTGCCTTGGCTGATCATCGAGCGGATGAGCTGTTGTTGCCGTGCCATCCGGCGGGCATCCCCTTCTTCTGCCGAGTGCTTGGTGCCAGGCTTGACTTCCCGGAAGCGAGCAAAGCCGACGGCCTGATCACCGGTCAGGTGCTGCTTGCCCTTTGGGAGGTCGATGTGTAGATTGCCCCAGTTGTCATCGTATTTCATTTGGTCAATCGTCTCGACATCCACGCCGCCGAGGATGGAAACGATTTCCCGGATGGCATCGGGTTTGATGGCGATGACGTAGTCGGGCTTGATTCCCGTGAGGTCCTCAACGGTTTCGCGGAGCAGCTTGGAGCCGCCGCGGGCGTAGGTTGCGTTGATTTTGCCGGTTTTGCCATCGCGTGCGGTGACGCGGGTGTCGCGTGGAATCGAGATTGCGCTGACCTTGCCATTATCGAGATCACAGGACATCACGACGATGGTGTCAGCGCGGGCGATGTTGCGGTAGCCGCGCTTACCAGTTATGGGATCGATGAAGTAGGCGCGGGTGATGGGCATCCCCTTGCTGTCCCGGTTGTAGTCCTTGCCAACGAGGAGAATATTGACCCGGGATTTACCGTTGAAGCGGGCTTTCGGGTTTTTGATCGTCTCAAGAAAGGAGACAACACCACCGGATTTGCTGGAGATGCTTTTGAGGACCATCCCGGCGCGAAGCGCACCGAAGCCTAGTGCCGCAATCAGTGGGACTTTCCACCAGAGGCCACTTAGGGGACTGGGTTTGCGCCGTTTCGGTTTACGCTCAGTCTTTTTTGGAGCAACAGGGATTGGATCAAACGGGTCACGCCTTGTATAGAAAGGCTCATTTCCACCTGTGTGGTTCTGGCCATCCCGGGGGTCACGTGACTCAGTGTTTCGTCGTTCGTCCACAAGCGTGTATGTTATCGCGTGGCAGGGAAGGTGCGGGTGGTGGTGGTGTCCAATTGAGTTCGCAAAGTAGATAAATCACCGGTGATCCGCTACGAACACATCGTCACTATCGGCAAGTCGGGATGTGTGTGAAAGTTCAACAACGCAACGGAACGAACATGATACTTTGAAGGTGTGGTTCGTCCTACAGCAATTCCCTTCATCGGCCCAATACTACGCCGTATCCGGGTCGACCGAGGACTGACTCAGCTGGAGATGGCCACCCTAACGGGTTTGCGCCAAAACTACATACATTACCTTGAGCGCTCTGCTAGGTGTCCATCGCTGGATACGATGGAACGCATATGCTATTCGCTGGATATTAGTGTGGCGAGCGTGATTATGGAAGCAGAAATGCTGGCTTCATCCACCCCGCGTCCGATTCCAGAGAGAGAACTAATCACCTCGAACAGCCGCAGCTAACGCTTCGATGAGGTGTCTTCTACGCTTCAGGTTTTTGAGGAGCTGAGTCGTTTTATCCAAGTCGTGGTTAGCCTCTACTTGCAAGGTTAGCGCAACACGAATTCGTTCAACTTC
>JBEEMN010000462.1:0-2549 GCA_041192625.1 Armatimonadota bacterium | reverse complement strand
CGAATCTCTTCGACATTCTGCGCAAAGGTGTGTTGATTGATGACCCATGCCGTGGTGCGGAGGAGGCCGATCAAGAGTCCAGGGGATGTCAACACAACCCGCTTATCCAATCCATACTTGATCAGATCGGGATCAGCCTCGATGGCGGTGTGGTACAGCGCCTCCGTCGGAAGATACAGAATCACGTGGTCAACACCCGTAAAGTGATGGTGATACTGCTTGCCTGAGAGGTCATCGATATGCTTACGCACCGCTTTCGCATGCTCGCGCAGCAATGCCAGGTGCTCTTCTTCCGTCTCCGCCTGCATCGCCTTGTCAAACTGGTCAATCGGCATTTTCGAGTCGATCACGACTTTGCTGCCGCTTGGGAGCGAGACAACCATGTCAGGGATGAGCGTCTGGTTACCCACACGGACCTGTTGCTGGCGTACATAGTCAACGCCGAGACGGAGGCCGACGCTCTCAGCTACATTTTCCAGCTGCAGCTCACCCCAGTTTCCACGGTCCTTCGGACGTGAGAACACACGCGTCATTTGCTCGGCTTGCTTGGCAAGATCGGCGATGTGTTGTTTTAAGATGGCATCGGATTCCGTGCGGCCTTTGAGGAGCTCTTCCGTCTGCGCCTTGAGCGCTTCCATGGCTTCGGTGTATGGCTTTGTCAGTTCCTCGATAGACTTGCGCTGCTCATCCAGCTCCTGCCCGGACTCCTCACGAATCTTCTCTTTGAGCTCTTTGGCGATTTCGGTGCCGAGGAGCTTGTAGGAATCCTTCATCGCTTCTTCGGTGCGCAACTCCGCTCTTGCAGCAGCAATCCGGTTATTGGCTTCCTGAAGCTGAGCGCGCAACGTCTCGAGCTGGGACTCTAATCCAGCGATGCGTCCCTTGAGCCCGGTCTCGCTGTTGGTAAGCGCATCCTTCTGGGCATTCAGCGTTGCGAGCTGTGCCTGCTGGGAATCCCGAACAGCACTGACCTCGGCGATGCGCTGCTCTTTGCTCGAAATGTCCGATTGCAGCAGTGATTCTCGCTTTTTCGCATTCTCGAGGTCTGCGTTTGCCGCTGCGACATCCGCGTCAGCCTTTCTTAAGCTCGCCTGTGCATCGGTGATGCGCGTATCCAGCTGCTGCTTTTCCTTTTGAATACTTGCCAGCTGGTCTTGCAATGGCTTGAGTGCCGCTTCAGCCGCGATCTTTGCTGAGCGCTCCGTTGCAATACGGCTGTTTAGGAAGATCACCGCTGCTCCGACACCGAATACCATTCCACCTGCGGCCGCAGCCATCACCGATGTGTCCATGTTTCAAATCTCCCGACCCGCGTACGATAGCACGGCTTCTTTATTATTGGCAGTTTCGGAGTTTGAACCCATTCCCCGTTTGCCGCCTATCTACTCATCGCCGCAGCTTGGTCCGGCGTGACATCATCTGAAAACTATTTTGGTGACCATCGGAAACGT
The DNA here is from genome assembly GCA_041192625.1 of Armatimonadota bacterium. Classification (GTDB taxonomy): domain Bacteria; phylum Armatimonadota; class Armatimonadia; order Armatimonadales; family Armatimonadaceae; genus CAIRTT01. Next base: position 1,098 of record JBEEMN010000462.1, on the reverse strand, counting down.
GGGAAACGTCACGTTGATGCACACTTGATAGACTGCGCCATGCGCACGCCCTGGACCATTAATGACCGCACTCCGCAGCAGTACCCAGCACCCGAGTTTGATGCCCCTGGGGTACGCTCCCTTTTCTACGATGGCCCGAATTTTAAAGGCAAGCCCACCCGTGTCTTTGCGTGGATGGGTATTCCGGATGGCGCATCGAAAGAAAAGCCTGCCCCCGGAATCGTCCTCATCCACGGCGGCGGCGGGTCGGCATTCGCCCATTGGGTGAAAATGTGGGTGGACCGCGGCTATGCGGCGATCGCGATGGACACCTGTGGGCACACGCCAGACCACGGCGGCAAGCGGCGTGACCAGCACGCGATGGGCGGACCAGCCGGCTGGGGGGCGTACGAAACGATCAATGAGCGCCCCGAAGATCAGTGGACATTTCATGCCATCGAGTCGGTGATCCGCGCACATAACATCCTCCGCGCGCTCCCAAGTGTCCGCCGGGATTGCATCGGTGTCACGGGCATCTCGTGGGGCGGCTTTCTAACGAGCATCGTGGCGGGCGTCGATTCCCGCTTTCGTTACGCGATGCCGGTGTACGGCTGCGGGTTTATAGGTGACTCGCCAGGCCTTGGGCTCGATAAAGGATTTTGCTTTTACACCCCCAATGTGGCAGCAGAGCCACGACCTCACCCGCGGGGAGAAGACGCTGTCGTTTATGCCATTTATGCCGCATGGCCATACGCAAGGTGAGGTGCCGAAAGAGCTCCACAGATATGCCGACTTCCATGCATTCAGGAAGCCGCGCCTCGGACGCTGCGTAACATTTAAGGCTGAGAACGATTTTCTGGATGCCCGCTTTGTCGATGTCCACCCGCGTGCCCTCGTCACGCTTAGTTTTACGCAAGCCTCTCCGCTTCCATGGCCAAAGCGCACCTGGACAAACCTTGAGCTAGGTGAGCTACCGCGCGGCGGACGCGTGCGTGCCCGTGTTCCAAATGGCGCCATCGGGGCGTTTATCCACTGCCGCGAACCGGATGGCTGTGTGATCAGCAGCCCGTGTGGTGGCTTGGGGTAGGAGGGCGGTGGGGTCCTCGTCGGTTTCTGTAA
>JBEEMN010000461.1:0-3639 GCA_041192625.1 Armatimonadota bacterium | reverse complement strand
TCCGTCCGGAATTGCTTGATGATGCGCGTGAGGTTTGTGGCGTAGCTTCCATTGATGCTGCGGTCCAGCATGTCATTCTCGCCCTGGTGCCAGAGAACGCCTTCGATGGTGTACGGGATTCCCTGCTCTGTCAGATTTTTGAGGGCGCCACGGATGAGCTCAAGCGTGCGGGGGTAGAGTTTCTGGCCCTTTTCTGGGGCATCGGGGTTCCAGTCATAGGCAGCGGTTGTACCTCCGATGGCGGATTTGATAATCGCAATGGGTTGCTTAATGGCCTTGGTGACTGCGCGTGCAAAAGTGATTTCTGGGCCGTAGGCATCGTTTGGTGTCAGCGGTGACCAGCCTTGGAATCCCGCTTTCGGGAGGTCTGGCAAACTCGTAAAGCGGACATCAGGTTGTGTTGCGCCCGCACCCTTATAGGTGGGATAGGAGTCAATTTTCGCTGCATGGGCATCGGAGCCGACCATGTTTGACTGTCCGGCGAGGATGAAGACCTTGATGGGAGTGCGCATGGCGTCGATTGTAGCAGGGATTTAGTCGATGAATACAAAGCTGGTTTTTGAACCTGTGTCGCTTGTGTAATCCTCTGATAGGGTGAAAGAGAACCACATGAAACGCTTTGCACTGCTTTTATTCTTAGTGATTGGCCTTGGTGTTGCGAGTGCCGCCCCGTGGCGCAGCGCGAAAGATCGAACGATCAAGTGCACATCGGGCGATTGCTTCCCAGTGGTCCCGAAGGTGGTTGTGGGCGAAAAGCCAGCAACAGCTGCCCCTTCCTCGCATCGCTAGTACCTAGCAGCGGGTAAGACTGAATTTCTGCAATCTATCAGCTGTCATGCTGTTCTAAACGGAAGGGACGCGTTTATCATCCGGCTTCCAAGCTCACTCGCATCTATGAATGAACGGTTTTTTCCTTGTAAATCTAACGTTATGTGTTAGGATTTCAATGAAATGAACGCAAATCGAAGTGATTATCTACAAACCATCCGGACGCGACTCCGTGATAATCCCATCGTGTCGCTGGTCGGGCCACGTCAGGTAGGCAAGACTACACTTGCGCGGATGTTGGCCGAAGACTATCTTGAGCCCGTCCATCACTTTGATCTCGAAGCACCATCCGACCTGGCACGACTGGCAAATCCAGAGCTGGTGTTACGATCCCTGACAGGCCTTGTGATCTTGGATGAGATACAGCGCCGTCCAGACTTGTTCCCGTTGCTTCGCGTGCTCGCTGATAGACCGGATGTGCCGTCTCGTTTTTTGATTCTTGGCAGTGCTTCCCCAAAGCTCATAAAGGATGGAAGTGAGAGCCTTGCAGGACGGGTTTCGTTTATCGATGTAACTGGCTTTGCCCTCTCTGAACTGGATATGGACACTCAGCACCGCTTGTGGTGGCGCGGCGGGTTTCCGCGGGCCTATCTGGCAACTGATGACACATCGGCGCGACAGTGGATCAATGATTTCAGGCGTACATTCCTCGAGCGTGACATCCCACAGCTTGGCATTCAGATACCGGCTGCTACTCTGGGCCGTTTCTGGACGATGGTGGCGCACTACCACGGACAAGTACTAAACCTCGCAGAACTGGCCAGAGCACTGGGAGCATCTGAACCGACTGCGCGACGGTATATCGATATCCTTAGCGACACGTATGTCGTGCGACAGCTTCCACCGTGGTTCGAAAATCTGAAAAAACGACAGGTGCGGTCACCAAAGGTGTATGTACGAGATTCTGGTATCTTACATGCACTCCTGAGTATCCCTGATGAGGCTGGTCTGCAGGCTCATCCCAAGTTAGGGGCATCCTGGGAAGGATTCTGTATCGAGCAGATCTTGCATGTCTGTGGAGACCGCGATGCGTACTTTTGGGGAACGAATAGTGGCGCTGAGCTGGACTTGTTGCTAACACATGGAGGGAAGCGGCTAGGGTTTGAGTTTAAGTTTTCAGACCAGCCCCGCTCGACGAAGTCCATGCACGTAGCGCTTCAGGACCTCGCTCTGGACCATATCTATGTAGTGCACCCGGGTTCCCACGTGTTTCCTCTGACGGAAGCCATTACGGCAATCCCGCTACCAAATCTCATCGAGCATCTAATGCTGTTACATTCGTAGAACGCAGCATTTTCAGTGCATAGTTCAAGTTGATGTTTGTGATGTACGTTTGCATCACTCGGTGACATGTTTTTATTGCGTTGCGCCGTTATGACTCTGTTGCCTTGGAAAGCCAAGTGTCTATTGCGTTGCGCCGTTATGACTCTGTTGCCTTGGAAAGCCAAGTGTCATGTGCGCTGCCCTCTGATAGGGTGAAAGAGAACCACATGAAACGCTTTGCACTGCTTTTATTCTTAGTGATTGGCCTTGGTGTTGCGAGTGCCGCCCCGTGGCGCAGCACGAAAGATCGAACGATCAAGTGCACATCGGGCGATTGCTTCCCAGTGGTCCCGCAGGTAGTTTTAGGCGAAAAGCCACAAGCTAAGCCATCCACGCTTAGATAGCTCCAAGCACCTCGCATTGGCTTGATAGGATGCATTTATGTACGATCAGCGCCCTGTTCTCCCGAAGGAAAGTGTGTTTTTTGGGCGCTGGGACCGGCGTCGCCGCGATAGGGCGATTACGGTCAACAGTGGCAGCTATGTCTATACGCGCTTTTCCGGTGCGTGGATTGCTGCGCACTTTGACATCTCCCTGAATCAAGCTCCTTTTCCCACGCTTGCTTGGCGAATAAATGACCAGCCTTGGCAAGAAGCTGAGCTTGGATCCAGTGTGCTGCTTGGCCATGGTCTTGGCGCCGGGGTGCATAAAGTGCAGCTGATGGTCCGTGGCCTCGATGAGCACCAGAGTCGCTGGAATCATCCGCTGGTTGCAAGCGTGACGCTCACTGGATTTGCCATCGCGGATGGCGGCAAGTTTCACAAACCCCTTCCCGAATGGGTGCATCCAAAGCTCAAACTAGAGTTTCTAGGCGACAGCATCACCGAGGGCGTGGTTGTCCAGGAAGGGCACGCTGGCGTGGATCCCGGGATGCCATTTACGTGGCCGTGGCTATCGGATGCCCGAATGTCTTATGTTGGGCGCACGGCAGCTCTTCTTGGCGCTGACTATCGGCAGGTTGGGTTTGGCGCGACGGGGTTGATGCTTGTCGGGAGCGGGGATGCCCCCGGCGCAATAAAAGCCTTCAACACGTTTTATGCGGGATGTCCGCGGGATTCATGGGAGCCACACATTGTCGTCGTGAATCAGGGCACTAATGAGCCTGGTACACCGGGTCCAAAGTACACCGAGCACTATGTCCATTATCTTGGAATGATCCGAGCGGCTTATCGTAAGGCAATGATTGTCCTAAATAGACTACAGAATGCTTTCTGGCGCGGAAAAGATAGTTGGCAAATAACAAACCCGTCTCATGCAATTCCCCTTCAGGCAGATACAACAAAACGCGTTTGGCATTTGGCTTTAAACTCAAATCTTGTTGGTCAATCGCTGCAATCAATTTCTGACGAATCAAATGACTAATGAAGTGCTCTTGCGCAGGCCCTACAGAACCAGAAAGCCACAACGTGCCTAGGCGACGCATAAATGGATAAATCACCTCCAGCATATAATATTCGAAGCCGTGTGCATTAACGATGTTATGCGTTA
>JBEEMN010000460.1:0-3004 GCA_041192625.1 Armatimonadota bacterium | reverse complement strand
ATCGCATCCACCTGCGGACCAAACCACCATAACACCGCGATTCCAACACCAATGACGGGAGCCGCCCACCGAGCCTGCTCCAATGTCGCGCTTCCAAGATCTCCCAGAATCCAGGCCACGATGCGATCCTGGCTGGTTCCAGTCATCGCCAACAGAAGCTGCCCTGCCGCAGCCAAAAAGCTTCCGACGATAACGCCGCCAAGCAGAAATCGTCCTGGATGCGCACGCGGATCACGCCCCGTAATCGCAAAGACAATCATCAAGGACAACATCGCACCTGTTGTTGCGCAAACTGGAATCATCCCGGAAAGCCCTGGTGTCGCAACCGCGACTGCTGCGCCAAGGGATGCACCGCTTGCAACGCCAAGAAGGTAAGGGTCAGCGAGTGGGTTTCCCGTCAACCCCTGCAACGATGACCCTGCGGATGCAAGCGCGGCGCCGACAAGCACTGCAACCAGCGCACGCGGGAGGCGGAACTCCATCACAATTGTCGATGCGACAGCGTTATCTGGCCCGCCGCCAAATAGCTTCAGGATGTCAGTGAGGGGTACATTCGCATCCCCGACGAGGAGCGAAACCACAAAGACTCCGCAGAGTAGGATGAGTAACCCAGCGGTCAGGATGCCCGGGTACTTTCGCAATGTGTTCAGTTCCCGGATGCGAACAGCCACGCAATGGCATCCCAAACACGGACTTCGAGGGTGTCCACATCGCATTCGGCATCTATCAGTTTTATGCGCTCAGGATTCGCCGCCGCCGCCGCTAGATAGCCATCCCGGACCTTGGCATGGAAACTGGATGCCTCCATATCAAGTCGGTTGACATCCCCGCCGCCCTCGCGCCGCGCTTTTCCAACCTCGACAGGAACATCCATCAATACAGTGCAGTCCGGCATCCGGCCCTTTGTCGCAAATGCATTTGCAGCGGTGATGAAGTCGACGGACAGCCCGCGGCCGTAGCCCTGATACGCGATGCTTGAATCAATAAATCGGTCACACAGAACCACGGCACCTGCGGCAAGCGCTGGCTCGATAACATCCGCAACGTTCTGCGCACGGCTTGCCGCGAACAGTAAAAACTCGGCTTCAGGAGTCATTTTGTCGTGGAGGAGCATCGCGCGAACCTTCTCACCCACCGCATCCCCGCCGGGTTCACGGGTGCGGACAACGGTGTGCCCGAGCAGCTCTAGACGCCGCTGAAGCAGGTTTGCCTGCGTTGTTTTGCCGGCACCATCCGGTCCCTCGAGAGTGATAAGAATTCCTGTAGCCACGCCGTATTCTACAAGCGTATTTTGTCTGCCCGGCATTGGCATAATTCTCTGGATGGTTTGACTCTATTTCAAGGCTATAATGCGCCCAAATACCATGAAGCCACTAACCACTGTTTTAGCATTGACTGCAGGCGTTTTGATGCTGGCGACGGTTGCGCAACCAAAGCCACTTGGGCAGGGGACTGACCAGCATTTTGAGGCAAAAGTCAGACCGATTCTGCTCGATAACTGCATCGCCTGTCACGGCCCGAAACAGCAGCTGGGCAATCTGCGCCTTGACCGTGCGATTACAGCTGATCAGGCCGCAAAGGTCGTCACGACGGTCCACTACGATGGAACCATTAAGATGCCTCCGGCTGGCAAGCTTGCAGATGCGCCTCGCGAAACGCTGGTGGCTTGGGCAAAAGCGGGTGCGCCATGGCCAAAAACTGCGGCAAAACCGGCGGCATCCCCTGCCAAATTCTGGGCCTTTCAGCTTCCAAAGCTGCCTGCCGCCCCTAAAGTTCGTAGCAAAACCTGGGGGACATCGCCGATTGACCGCTTTGTCCTTGCAAACCTTGAAGCAAATGGCCTTAAGCCCGCGCCGGCCGCGGATAAGCGGACGCTTCTACGCCGCGCAACCTTTGACCTGACGGGGCTTCCTCCGACGCCTGCGGAAGTGGATGCCTTCCTAAAGGACACCAAAACGGGTGCATTCGAGCGTGTTATCGACCGACTTTTGGCAAGCCCGGCCTACGGCGAGCGCTGGGGGCGGCACTGGCTGGATGTTGCCCGCTATGCGGATTCGAATGGCGTGGATGAGAACCTCGTTTACATCAATGCCTGGCGGTACCGCGACTATGTCGTTTCGGCGATCAATGCGGATAAGCCCATCAATCGGTTCTTCCACGAACAGCTGGCGGGAGACCTTCTGCCGGATGCGGGCCGGGATGGCATCATCGCCACTGGCTACCTGTCTCTTGGCCCGAAGATGCTGGCTGAGGATGACCCGGTAAAGCAGGAACTGGACATCATCGATGAGCAGGTCGACACGCTTGGCAAGACATTCATGGGGATGACCTTTGGGTGTGCCCGGTGTCATGACCACAAGTTCGACCCGATTCCGACCAAGGATTACTACGCGCTCGCTGGGATTTTCAAGTCGACGAAGACGATGATGAACTTCCAAAACATGGCGGAGTGGCAGGAGCGTCCGCTGGTCAGCCCGGATGTCGAAGGTAAGCTGAAGCGCATCAATGCGGAGATCAAGGACCTACAGCGCAAGCGCAACCAGGTTCGGGATACGGCAGGCGAGGCACTGCTTGCCCGCGAGCTGCCGCGCAAAGAGCTTTACTTCGATGTTGCCAAGCGGTTGGTAGCGGCGGAAGCCAAGGGGGCAATGTGCTCAAGGACAAGGGTGGCTTTGGGCAGGGGATTGGCGTTCTTGTGAATGCTGGTCAGTATCCCAATCGCACCAGCTACACGGTGAAGGTAAGCGAAGCGGGGCCGTATCAGGTGGATGTTCGGAGCGCATCGGGTGACCCGCGGCCCTGCCGTCTTTACATCAATGATGTCCTCGTCTCTGGCACGGTTGCTGGAAAAGTTTCGGGTGGCTTCAATCCGCAGCATCAGCAGTGGTACTCGGAAGGCATTTTTCAACTAAATGCTGGCGAGAATCGCATTCGCTTCGAGCGTGATAGCTACTTCCCGCACATCGATAAATTCTTGTTGATCCACCGCCCTGGTCAGGATGTC
>JBEEMN010000459.1:0-2548 GCA_041192625.1 Armatimonadota bacterium | reverse complement strand
ACAGGAACAATGCGGGCAATATTCAGCGAACCCAGCATACCGAGTTGAGACTCAACGCAGTATGAAGAATCTCTTAACATTTCAGTTAATACAGTGCCAATTTCCTTCACTCACCTGTCGATTTTTTTACAGATTGTGAATTTTCAGTACAATTGCTGGTAGTTGCCGGGAGACTATCAAAACCACATCGTCACACAGGTACTTGTACTTCACATCAAGCGAATTCGTGATGCGAACGTTACTCAAGATTTCAACGCAGGAGTGGTAACGCTGGATGTTCCAACTCCAAGGGAAACTTCGAAGACTTTCCGTCATGCCAGAGCTGTCATTCGTACATTCGTAACGGCAAGCCGCTCACTGATGCGTTATTCTATAAGGCTGGTTGTTAGCATTAAGTTTTCAGCCATCCAAGGAGTCGCAAATGGGTGCAGTGGTCGTGGTCGGAACACACTGGGGTGATGAGGCCAAAGGAAAGCTCGTTGACATCCTCTGCCAGGAAGCCGATGCAGTCATCCGTTACGGCGGAGGGCCCAATGCCGGGCACACCGTCCAATTTGCTGGCACTCAGTACAAATTCCACCTCATCCCAAGCGGCGTCCTAACTCCGGGAGTCATTTCCATCATGGCGGATGGGATGGTTATCGACCCATGGACCCTTACAGAAGAGATTAATGCACTTGTTGCTAAGGGCATCGATGTCTCCGGTCTTCGCATTTCTCAAAATGCGCACGTAATCCTTCCTTATCACCGTGACCTCGACATGCATGAAGAGACCGCGCGCGGCAAGGCAAGAATCGGCACCACTGGTCGCGGCGTCGGGCCATGCTATGCGGACAAGGCAAGCCGTGTCGGTATCCGCATGGGCGACATCATTAATGCAGCGCGCCTCCGCGAGCGCCTCGAGCAAATCATCCCGCTGAAAAATGCCATTTTGAAGCACGTCTTCCAAGCAGATACGTATACAGTCGATGCCATTATTAAGCAGCTCGGCACAGTAACCGCTACGCTTGCTCCTTATATCTGCGACACACAGGCTCTGGCCCACGATCTGATGGATGCTGGTAGTAAGATTTTGTTCGAAGGTGCCCAGGCGACGATGCTGGACCTCGATGGCGGAACGTACCCATTCGTTACAAGCAGTCATCCGATTTCTGGTGGAGCCACCATTGGCACGGGTATCCCGCCAACGGCGATTTCGCAGGTTCTCGGTGTCGTCAAGGCATACACAACGCGTGTTGGTTCGGGAACATTCCCGACGGAGCTTCTCGATGAGCGCGGCGACCGGATCCGTGAGCGTGGCCATGAATACGGCACGACGACGGGGCGGCCACGGCGCTGCGGCTGGCTGGATGCATTTGCGCTCAAGCATTCCGTTAGAGTTAATGGACTCACCGGAATCCACATAGGCCACCTCGATGTGCTTGCTGGCTTCGACGAAGTCCAGATATGCACCGGCTACACACGCGGAGGCAGTGCACTTGCCCGCTTCCCAAGCGGGGATGTTCAGCTCCTCGATGGCTGTGAACCCATGTTCGAAACGCTCCCTGGCTGGGATGAAGCCGGCGTCGAAAATGCGACAACGTATGATGAGCTCCCCACGAATGCAAAAGCCTACGTGGCACGGGTTCAGGAGCTTGCGGGTGTCCCGGCACGCTTTGTGTCGGTCGGCCCGGGACGAGAGCAAACTTTCCAGCTCCCCGATAGCCCATCTGCAGCTGACCTCTTCAGCATCTAAGGGCGGGATTTCCAAATGACCGACATCCCCCACCGCTGGGCCATCGCCGGCCCAACCGCGGTTGGTAAAACGGCAGTCGGTATCGCCGTTGCGCAGCGATTAGGCAGCGCCTGTATCTCAGCCGATGCCGTCGCGGTCTACAAAACGCTCAACATCGGGAGTGCCAAGCCCACGCCTGAGGAGCAAGAAAGCATCCCTTGGTACGGGATTGATCTGGTCAATCCCACGGATGACTTCACCGTCCAAGACTTTACAGCCCATGCAGAGGGAGTCCTCACGGACTTTGCCACGCGCGGATTAACGCCATTAATTGTAGGTGGTACAGGCCTCTATATCCGCCCGATCCTCGCAACTCTTTCGATTCCACCCGTCGGTCCTCAGCCAGAGCTGCGCGCTGCCTGGTCCGAAGAAGCCGCAATCCATGGAACGGCTTTGCTGCACGAACGCTTACAAAAAGTTGATCCAGAATCGGCCGAACGGATCCTCAAACGCATCATGCGAGCGCTCGAGGTGTATGCAGTGACTGGCAAACCGATGTCCGCTTGGCGGACGCCCGAGGGCGTCCACGGCATCCCAAAACCGGGAGCCCGCCTTATCGTGATGGAACGCGAAATGGCAGAGTTGGATGTTCGCATCAATGCGCGGGTACAGCAAATGATGTCCGATGGCTTTTTGGCCGAAGTTGAGGGCCTGCTTGCCGCTGGAATTCCACCTGATGCAAAGGCAATGCTAAGCCTTGGATACCGGCATCTGGTAGAGTATTTGACGGGTAAACGTGGGTATGACGCCACGGTGGATGCAGTTGCGCAGGAC
>JBEEMN010000458.1:0-2586 GCA_041192625.1 Armatimonadota bacterium | reverse complement strand
GGCGTCACCAAGTTTATGCATGCTAGCCAACGCCGGTGACACATTTCTGGGTAGGTTAGCAGGCCCATACACCTGCCGGAAAATCGCCTCATAAAGCCTCGGAATTGGGAAATTACCCTATGTAGACTGGCATTGGTTGATTAATCACAAACATTTACTTTTCTTTTCTGGATTTCGACGGATAACAACATTTAGGTGACCAGTAAACTACGGTAATGCGACCCGTACTACATCTGTTGGGCCCATGCGAGCTCACAGTTGATGGTGCACCGGTCGCATCTAAATTCACACGCAAGCATTGGTATGTCCTCGGCCTCGTCGCAACATCCACAAATTGCACAATCAATCGTCAGGACCTCATGGATATCGTGTGGCCACTGAGCGATGAAAAAAGTCGTGGTGTTCTCCTCTACACGTGGCGCCGCTCTGTCGTGGCTGCAACCACACCGATAACGACACATCCCCCGATTGTCATCACCGAAAACGAAGTTTCCATCAATACCAGCTCCCTGTCGATTGATTACCAGGAGTGCTGTAAGCTCGCGAGAATTGTCCTTACGAGTAATGATGCCAAAACCGTTCTGGAAGCCGGAACCGCATTCGATGCCATTGCGGAGGACAAAATACTCCTCCCAACGTTCACATCGACATTTATGGAGCTCCGTGCAGAGTTTGATAATCAACGCAAGGCAGTCCTCCGGCGTACCTGGCAGGCAGAAACGTATCTAAACCCTAACGCGCAGTCGCAGTCATCAACGTTTGAGGTCAGACTCCGTAGACTTGGCGATGAGAATCCCATCGGGGCTCCAACAAATCCATTCACGGCGCTTCCTGAGCAAAGTAAGGTTCCAAACCGGAAGGGAATCGTCCTTTCCGCAACATCACAGCTCGCAGCATCCGCAGTTTTGGGCGTGATCCTCGCAGCTCCAATCGTATTTGGCGCCCTGAACACACCGCCGAAACTGCAGCTGCAATTCGTTCATGGCAGCAAAGTAGACCGGCCGATCACCGACCTAAGCAATTTCGTGATGTTTCAGGTGAGAGACAGTCGCATCAAAAGTTCAGCCGCCACAGCCATAAACATCACTCAAAAAGACAACATCACTGCCGCCGGGACGGCAACACTTGCAAATGGCGACCATCAAATGATGATCGCGGTGCTGACTAAAAGTGGAAACGTCCTGCGGGTTACAAAGCTCACGGATGACAAGGGTATTGTGACCACGCCAAAGCAGGTTTTTACCTCTGCGAGTGGTCGGATTTATGTCGCATCCGAGCTGCTAGTAGGTCTGGGTAATCCACGCAAACTGACACCGGGTCGCTATCTGGCGATCAGCGTCTTTACCCGTGATGGCGAGCGCATTATTGATCGCGTTCATCCAGATGTTTTAGATGGAAACCCATTGCACCCGATCAGGCTCATTAGTGACCACCGGGGAGGCGTCCATGCCTTTGCTGTCTCAGCGCGAGGTCAGGACAACATCACGATCCATGTACCAGCGGGACGAGCCACGGAAGCAGCCACACCGCTGACGGGGTATCCAAAAGCCTTTCAGATCACGGATGCCATTTCCGATGACAAGGGTCATGTATTCCTTATTGGCCATCTGCCAGTGAAAACAAGCAGCGGTGTGCGGATGGATTGGTATGTTCAGGCATTGGATAAATCATCCAAGACGCTGTGGACCCGCGTGGTCGAAGGGTCAGAGGCTGAGGCATCCGTGCCTATCCATGGAATTATCAACGCAATGGGTAATGTTGTCGCCTACGGTCCCCTGCCGACGCCGAATAAGCGCAACCGGGGTCGCATGGTTGCCACGATGGTGACGATGGCGCCAACAAGTGGAGCTCTGATTGCACGTGAATGTTTTGACACAGAAGATCAGAATCCAGATTTTACGCTTTTTCCGTTGACGATTGGAAATTCTGCCTTTATTGCTGTTACCAAGCAATCTCCCGATGCAGATAACCCGTTCTCCATTCATCGCTTCGGCATTGCGGCTACGGACACGGCGCTGACGCTATCGATGCGATTTCCGGGTAAAAAGCGTGTAGAGCGTATTGTCTCGTTTTACATTAACAAAAATGGGGTTGTTGCGGGACTGCTGCAGCCGGATCAGGAAGAGTCATCCAGCGTAGCCTTGACCTATACCCGAATGTTCTTTGGGCGTGGACTTTAGCAAGCTGCCGTAGTGACCCCACTTCCATCCGTTGATTAGGCGTTCCAAAACACAAACTCCGCGTAGGGTCGGGCCGTTGTGCCTGCCCTTCTAACGTAATCTTGACTTGCATCGCGGGCAGGCATGGAAGCCTGCCCCTACAGGACCTCATCCGTGATCTAAAAACCGACGACCTCGATCAACAAAACCTCCGCGTAGGGGCCGGGCGTGGAAGCCTGCCCCTACAGGACTTCATCCGTGATCTAAAAACCGACGACCTCGATCAACAAATCCTCTGCGTAGGGGCCGGCCGCTGCGCCGGCCCGCGCCCAACGGTTTGGGATTGCCTTGTGTTTTTGTTAATTGTTCATAAGCGGACTTTGGATGCATCACTATTGGCTTTGGCACTTCGTCCACAATCTCAAAT
>JBEEMN010000457.1:0-2804 GCA_041192625.1 Armatimonadota bacterium | reverse complement strand
CACAAATGTCATCCCAGCGCCTGCGGCAGCGATCATCACCAGCGTCGGCGCAGACCATGCGGATGTCCTCGGGGCAACCATCCGTGATGTGGCATACCACACGGTCGGTATTGTAAAGGCCGGTACGGGTGTGGTTGGAATTGGCAGAATCACGGGTGAAGCACGAGAGATTATCCTTGAGCGCGCCGCGCATTTGTCGCTACCCGTCGTGGATGCCACAGTGCTTGATCCGGTGACCACGGCTATTCCAGGGAAACATATGGCAGCAAATGCTGCCTTAGTGGTGGCTGTTCTTGGCAAAATCTTGCCTGACAATGTGGACATTTCCAAAGTTCGCGCCGCTGTAAGTCAGACCATTCTGCCGGGGCGGATGCAGGCAATCCCTGTTGATGGGAAGGTGCTGCTCTTCGATGGGGCACACAATCCGGCGGCCGCTGAGCTCCTCGCGGCAAGGCGTTGCATTTGCGGCAGCTTTGGCTCCCGCACTCACTAGCGTTATCGTGACGGTGATTCCGGAGCGAGGTCAGGGAGCGAAACCTGTTGAGGATGCTTACTTGCGGGCTGGCGTACCTGTCGCTGTGGTTCCACACCCCGTGGATGCGGTTCGCCACGCGATGGAAGGGGCTGCCGCTGGTGATGTTGTTATCGTCACGGGCTCGTTCTACCTCGCGGGCGTTATCCAGAAATACCTTCCGGATACGTACTCACCCGCGATCTGTACTCTGGGAGACTAAGCCAGCAGCATCGGAGGAAAGGTGATTGTGCAGCCGCTGCTGGCATTAATGACCTGAATCCGGTTGCAGCTCAGCTCGGTGCAGTCGATCTCTGCGGTTGTACTTGCATACTTGATCGTGACTTTTCTACAGTGACCTGTAACGCGGATTTTTGACTTGTTGAAGGCCGCGATGGTCACTTCGACATCCGGGGATGCTGTAATACTGACATCCGCGGTGCCGCTCGTTTGGATGTATTTGTGTGTCGTGGCTTCCAGAGAATGCCTTCCGCGTCCAAGTGCTAGTACCGTCAATGGTTTCATCATTTTGTTCTTCCTATGCTCAACACAACACTGTGTGAGTGCAGTCAATTGCTCAAATCCCAAAGGCAACATCGCTTGTGGGATCAGATGCATTCGCTAAAGTGTTTCGCTCAGGTAAAGCTGACCTTACGCGAAAGTTGTTGGTGTTATAGGCAAAATAAATCGGCCTATTGTTAAGGATGAGTCAAGCGAGTACTTGTTTAAGCGCCATTAGGATAACAAGTTTGCTCAGTAAACACCTGTTGATCATTTCTGTGAATTAATAAGGTTTTGTTAAATCTGCTATTCATAGCATTTGATTAACAGAGTCATGCTTTTACATGCATAGAATCGTTCCGAAAGGAATTATCCTAATGCGACGTTCAGCCTTTACACTTATTGAACTCTTGGTAGTTATCGCCATCATTGCAATCCTTGCAGCCATTCTCTTTCCTGTTTTTGCACAGGCCCGCGAGGCCGCTCGCCAAACGAGCTGCCTCTCGAACACCAAGCAGTTTGCAGTGGCGACCATCATGTATGTCCAGGACTACGATGAGACGATGCCGCAATCCGTTTACAGCATGGATGCAGCGATTCTTCTGCCTGGTTCTGGAAACCGTGTCTTCACTGTCTATGATGCCGTCCTTCCATACATGAAGAACACTGAGATCCTGATCTGCCCAAGCAACCGCCCAGGCATCGACTTCCCAGGCATCATGGCTCCCCTCGGACTCCGTGGAAGCGGAAACTTCCGCTTCTCCAGCTATGCGCTCAACTTTGCGTTATTCCAAGACCCAGCGCTTCCACCAGGCCTGTTCCAGGATGACCCTGTTGTCTCCCTAGCGGCTGTCGAAGATGTCGTAAACACAACCATGTTCTACGATTCAACGTATGTGTTGCCAGGTGGCAGGCTGCCAGATCCGAGCTGCCCAAACCCAACAGGGCCATTTGGCTGGGACAATTTCCCAGGTGCCCCACGGCACAAAGACGGGATGTGTGTCAACTTCGTGGATGGTCACTCCAAGTGGTTCCCACGTCGTGGCACGATTCCAGGTACATCTAACGGCGGCGTACAAACCTACACACTTCCCTGTGACTTGTCCGGCATCCCCGGTGGGACACCAAACACATGATGCGGCCTATGTTTGTTACGGTCATTGGTGTGATGGTGCTCGCAGGAGTGATGGTTGGTGTAACCGCTGGTTGCAAGCCGGCTGAGCCAGCTGCAACACCTGCTCCAGCACCAGCGACCACGCCTATACAGCCTCAAGGGGCAACCACATCGACTGGCGCGCAAGCGCCATCGGTACCAGATTCTGCAGAACCAGCAGGGTCACAGGTTCAGTTCAAGTAGAACTTGTCATTCGACTTGGTGCATTGTGATGCGGGTCCTTGCATCCGAGTTGCCTGACAAAGTCAAACCCCCATTTCCAAGTATGGATATGGGGGTTTGACATATTTTGGAGTCATCTAACGTGCTTAGATGTTGATACGTCGCCTACTTCACCTGTGTTGCGACGAATTCGGCCCAAAGAACATCTATCTTCTTCCCTGTGGATTCCTCGAACATCGAGTCTGAATACGCGCGCGTCTTCATCGCCTTGTCCAGCTTGCGAACCAGCCCATGGTCGTACTTATGCGTTAGATAGGCGAGGAAATACGCCGTCACACGGTACGCATCCGTGTACTTGTTGTTCGCAGTAATCTTAGTGCGCGGCGCCTCAGGCTCATACCTCCACCAGCGGATGTAATCCGCAACCCCCTCGACCAGCCAGCCCGGGTTTGACCG
>JBEEMN010000456.1:0-3537 GCA_041192625.1 Armatimonadota bacterium | reverse complement strand
GGAAATGTAGCGCAAGGTGCTGACTTGAAGAAAGCACAGCTCGTACGGCAGAAGCCTGGTACGGATAAACCTGATGTCGTGGTGGTTGATCTTGAGCAGATTCTGCAAAAGGGTAACCAGAAGCTCAATGTTGCCGTTGAACCCGGAGATTTGCTCTTTATTCCGAGTAAGCGCGGCGGTAACCGCTTCGATCCAAACAGTATCTTTATTCTCCTTCAGGCAGCTAACTTCCTCGGGTTACGTGTTCGCTAAGGTTGTTACGGGTGCCGTGCCTGCCACGGCCTCCTCGCGTGGGGTGTGGCACGTAGTCGTTATTCAGGAAGTTGTTAGACCTTGCCAAAGATTGATTTAATCGCCCTCCGACGGGATGCACGTGAACATGCATCACAAAATAAGTACTACCGGCAGTACATCAAGGAAGCGTTGCCTCTCTCCAACGATGACCTTGATGCAGAAGTCGCAGCGCTTGCAGATTTAGCATTTGAGAAAATCGATTGTCTAGACTGTGGCAACTGTTGCCGGCGTAAAGAGATTGCCGTCACATCGAAGGATGTTCGCCGGATTGCACGCGCACTGGGTGTCAAGACGGAATACTTTGTTCGGCGGTATGTTGCCGAGACCAAGACGGGCGATGCCTATATCAAGGGCGAACCGTGTCCATTCCTTGGGAGTGATAACGCCTGTTCTATCTATGCGGACCGGCCGCAGGCTTGCCGAGCATTTCCATATTTGCATGAGCGTAAAGTGCGTGCTCGGACATTGACGATGCTTGAAAATGTTGGTGAATGCCCAATCGTTGCAGATGTCTGGGGCCGCCTCATTCGAAAGTATCCGGAGCCACCAAAGAGCTCGTAGCTTTTATCAACGAGGTTACGGTTTGTTCCGTTGAGCTTGAAATGTGTGATGGTTTATGAGCCACCATCCATAAACGATAGGATGAGGTTTCAATTGTGGGGGCGGATGGGGTCTGGTGGTCCTCCCGGTCTTCAAAACCGTGTGCGGGCTGGCTCAGCCAGCCTGAGTGAGTTCGATTCTCACGCGCTCCCGCCAAAAAACCTCTTGACCTTGACCGTTGATGTGTTTAACAATTCCAGTAAGATTTAGTACTATTGACCGTTTTGGATAAGGCGATATAGGACGTTGTTTTGCTATCCGGTAGTATTGCAACAACATCTGAGCAAAACCGGCGCGCAACGTTCCGACGGAAACCACCTCGGTGGAATCCACTGACCAATGATGGTTATCAACACCCAATGCTGGGTGTAGGAAAGACGCACTCATTTATGAATATCTCCCGTACCCGTAAATCTGGCTTTACCCTGATTGAACTTTTGGTGGTTATCGCCATCATCGCTATCCTCGCAGCAATCCTCTTCCCTGTCTTCGCACAGGCACGTGAGAAGGCTCGCCAGACCAGCTGTGCATCCAACCTCAAGCAGCTGTCCCTCGCAGCAATCATGTATGTTCAGGACTATGACGAAACATTACCAACTGGTCTCCAACAGGACTGGTGGGACTGCACCTGGTACCGCTTGGTAACCCCATACGTCAAGAATGTACAGGTCTTCCGCTGCCCATCCGATCCTCTGACCGGCCGCACCGATGCAAGCTGGGCTGGCCCACGTCTTAGCTATGTCTCCAATGGCTACATGAACTGGGATGGCTCTGCATGGTCCGTCCTCGGTGTTATGGGAATGTCGCAGTCCTGGATGGGACGCACTGTACAGACCCTCGGTGGTGTTAGCCGCCCTGCAGACACCGTTCTGCTCGCTGAGCGTCATCACGTTTGGACCGGCGCAAGCGGATCCTACGGCAACGTCCTCATGTGGGGCCCTGGTGCGATGGTTACTGGTGTCAACTGGTGGGATGGCTCCGGCTCCCCAAGCTTGATCCCAGATGGCACCCGTGCTATGACGGCTGCAAACAACCCAACGGGCCGCGATGGCTCCATCCTCCCACGCCACACCGGCAAGGCTAACTTTGCATTCGCAGATGGCCATGTCAAGGCAATGGAACCAAAGCAGACCAACCCTGATGGAACTGCAGTCAACAACATGTGGCTGGCGGACCGCCCGTAATGCTGGGCCGTTCGTTCATGATTGGACTCGCTGCAATCTGTG
Organism: Armatimonadota bacterium; assembly: GCA_041192625.1. Lineage (GTDB taxonomy): Bacteria > Armatimonadota > Armatimonadia > Armatimonadales > Armatimonadaceae > CAIRTT01. The sequence goes on along the minus strand of JBEEMN010000456.1, from coordinate 1,417 downwards.
TTGTAGGATTCGTTATTGGCTGCTCTAAGGGCGACCAAACGATGACTGCTACAGATGTCAAGGCTATGGAAACCCCTCGGGGTGCTCCAATGCCTCCTGAAGCGATGAAAGCAATGCAGGAAGCAACGCAAAAGGGACAAGGCGGAAACCCTGGTGGTCCACCTCCTGGTGCGATGAATCCCCCTGCCGCGGCTGGAAACTAAAACTTTCAGGTTTTGGAAACATCACCACCTCCCGGATGCATTGCACCGGGGGGTGGTTTTGTATTTGAACGACTTTTCTTGTCCTGTCCGGAAGGCAACCGCTGAGGCAACAATGCGATTCGCCAGTATCGCGCCGTCGGTACGAAGCAAACCAGCCCGCGAGTTAGGTGCCTCTCTACGGACTTCTTTACACTCTCTTGATGATGCACGCGCGCAATGCCTGTATAGAGGTAGATTGCCAACAAGCCAAACGGGGACCTAACAATGTCGAAGGTGCAGCATAAGGGAGTGACCAGCCAGATTTGGTGGGCGATGCTTGCCGCATTTGGTGCATACTTCTGTATGTATGGGCTTCGCAAACCATTCACAGCTGCCACGTACCCCGATGGCATGCTCTACGGCCTTGAAATAAAACCCGCCCTCGTGATCGCACAGGTCTGCGGATACATGCTCTCGAAGTTCATCGGAATCCGGGTCATCACAGAGCTCCCAGTAGCGAAGCGAGCCGGTGTGCTGGTTGGCTTGGTCGTCGTCGCTGAGCTGGCACTCGTTCTTCTCAATGTTCTCCCGATGCCCTTAAAGCCATTAGCGATGTTTATGAATGGCCTGCCACTTGGGATGATTTTCGGGATGCTCCTTAGCTTTCTGGAAGGTCGCCGGATGACAGAAGCGATGGCGGCCGCACTCTGCGGGAGCTTTATTGTCGCAGATGGTGCAGCAAAGACGGTCGGTACGCTCGTGTTGGTTTCGGGTGCTGGACTTTACGCGATGCCGCTGATTGCGGGAGGTTTCTTTCTCCTGCCATTTGCCGCGTTTGTATGGATGTTGACGAGGCTGCCACAACCATCGAAAGAAGACATCGATGAGCGTGCTGCGCGGCCACAGCTTAGCGGTACCAGCCGGCTTGCACTCCTGACCTTCCTTGGACTTGCCTATGGCTGCGTGGTGTTCGCGTACACAATGCTGACCGTTCTTCGGGGTTTTCGGGCTGACTTTATGCCTGAGTTACTCAAAGGCTTGCAAGTCACCGGTAATGCGCTCGTGTTCACACAGTCAGAAGGCATTATCGCGGCTGTTGTCACTCTTATCGCAGGCCTGACATCGATGATACGAAAGAATGCCATTGCCTTTCGAACTGCATTGCTCCTTGGGGTGATCGGATTTGGCTGTGTCCCGCTTTCCATACTGCTGCATCACTATGGCTTCATAACGGG
>JBEEMN010000455.1:0-2635 GCA_041192625.1 Armatimonadota bacterium | reverse complement strand
CAGTGCTGCTAACATAGCATCTGGCGAATACAATGCCTTTGATTCAAACGGAAATGGTGCCTCTTCGTACACAGGGTCAGACCGCTACATACTTTCGAGTTTTGATGCATTCGATGGTTTGACGATGAACACAGGCTGGCGCTTAGACATTACTGACAGGTCACTTCAGGACACCGGGTCCCTTACCGACTGGGGATTTACGGCATCCTCTGCGTCTGCACCATCTGCGGTTCCTGAACCAGGCGAGTGGGCCGCATGGTCTTCAGGCACCCCCGATTCGCAGCAACCGCCCCGGCGCGAATAGGCGATGTGCTGGCGTAGAATCAACCATGCGCATCCCTCATCCAAAAGGCTATCTCTGCCCGCGTGCCGCCATCGCACCCAACATCAATGGTGATCTCTTCAAGGAATTTTGGAAGAACGCCCCGTGGTCGGATGACTTTGTCGATATCGAAGGTGACCTAAAGCCGCGGCCGACATGGCGCACGCGCATTAAAATGCTCTGGGATGACAACAACCTTTACATTGGGGCAGAGCTGACCGAGCCGAATGTTTGGGCGACGATTACGCAGCACGATGCCGTCATCTTTCAAGACAATGACTTTGAGGTCTTTATCGACCCGGATGGCGATAACCACGAGTATTACGAGCTTGAGCTGAATGCGCTGAATACGACTTGGGATTTGCGGTTGGTCAAGCCTTACCGGGATGGTGGTCCGGCGCTGAATGAGTGGGAAATCGAAGGGATGCAGACCGCCGTCAAAGTAGATGGTGTGCTCAACGATGCGACGGTCACGGACCGAGGTTGGACGGTCGAAATTGCGCTTCCCTGGAAGGCGCTAGGTGAGTATTCCAAGGTGCCATCCCCGCCTAGCACTGGAGATAAGTGGCGTATCAATTTCTCACGCGTTGAGTGGGATGTAACAACGCAGGGCAAAGTAACGACCAAGGTCCCGAACCGTCCGGAGCATAACTGGGTCTGGAGCCCGCAGCATGCGGTGGATATGCATCCCCCTGAGCTCTGGGGTTATGTGGAGTTTTCGAGCAGCGCTCGGCCACGCAACCGTAAGGTCACAGACCGTGACTGGGAGACGAAGTGCCTGCTGATGGATGTTTACCATGCGCAAAGAAAGTTTATGGGTGAGAAGAAGCGCTGGGCAAAATCGCTAGGGGAGCTGGGTATTCGTGCACGGGGCTTGCGTTTACAGAGCAAACCAAGTGGTGGCTGGAGCGCATCCAAGTCTGGCTGGCGCGTGCATGAAGATAGTTTGATGGAGCGGGAGAGTATTTAGTGTTTCGTATTTAGTGTAGTGGGTGGCCTTCGTGGCTGCCCGCACATGCTGGGGCAATCGTTTCGTACCTCGCTTGCGCGGTAGGTGCCTCGCGGGCGTGCCGAAGTCGCCGGTATTCACCTTCTCTGTTGCTCTTGGTGGCGACACTTTCGTCTCCCGGCCCTTCCGCTCAACATCCCACCGCGCTGCGCGTTGTCGACCTTATGGGTGATTGGCCGCTGATCGATTTGCGAAATTTCTGCGTAGGGCCCCTCCCGTAAAAGAGATAATTCCTAAATCACCAAATCCTAGTCGATAACCAGCCCACCAAAACAACGCCTTGTGCTACATTGTTAAGCGGTTTCCCGATGAGACAATTCCAGCGGCTGCTCCGCTATCTTTACCCGTACCGCGTCCGCGTTATCATCTCCATTTTCCTGATGTTTGCGGTGACGCTGTCCGCAATCCCGATGCCCCTGTTCCAAAAACAGGTCTTGGATGTCGCAATTCCAAATCGCGACATCAAAATGCTTTGGTGGATTTTCTTTGGCGTCATCGGGCTCTATGGCTTCCGCGCCGTTGTCTCGTACTTACTGAACTACCTCATTTCGTGGCTTGGACAACGCATCGTCTTCGACCTTCGCTTCCAGTCCTACCGCCATCTCCAACGCCTGTCCCTCGCGTACTACGATGGACAACAACCGGGCAAAATTATGTCGCGGTTGACATCCGATATCGATGTTATCCAGTACACACTGACATCCGGGTTTGTTCTTCTCATCACCGATATCGCAACCCTCTTTGTCGTGACCGCGTGGCTGTTCGCAATCGAGTGGCGACTCGCTGTCGCTGCCGTTGGCATCCTCCCCGTCTATGTGCTTTGCTACAAGCTCCTCCTCAAACACATCCGCGAAATCAGCATCTCTCTCCGCGAGAAGTGGGAAGCGATGATCGGTGGTCTCACCGAGAAAATCTATGGCATCGCGGTCGTGAAAGCATTCGCGATGGAAGCTTGGGAGATAGAGCGCTTTCGGAAAACCGAGACAGAACGCTTCATCATTTCGATGAACCAGAGCAACCTGAACCGCTATCTCGAGGTTGTTAGCCGTTTGATCCGCGCCATCGGGACCTGTGCCATCCTGTGGTACGGCGGCAAAATGGTCGGGCGTGAAATCAAACCCGGTGAGCTGCTCGCGTTTTACTCCTACCTCAGCTACCTCTATGACCCGGCAGCACGCGTCGTCGACTTCAATGTCCAGCTGCAGTGGGCATCCGCCGCCATCGACCGCGTCTTTGAAACCCTCGATACGCAACCGGAGATCATCGATTCCCCAGATGCTATTTTGCTGCCATCCGTGACCGGA
>JBEEMN010000454.1:0-2555 GCA_041192625.1 Armatimonadota bacterium | reverse complement strand
GTTATGGTGTCATTTGGAATCGCGAAGTTATTCGATGGCTAGTACCGGAGACCCGCCGGCATCCCGGATGATGTCCGCTAAAAGCTCAGCCAAAACCCGTGCGCTGTTTGCCGACTCGGGAGCCACAAAGCTGATGTGGTGTCTCTGACTTCCCTCCAAAAAGAAAGAAGTTATGGTGTCATTTGGAATCGCGAAGTTATTCGATGGCTAGTACCGGAGACCCGCCGGCATCCCGGATGATGTCCGCTAAAAGCTCAGCCAAAACCCGCGCGCTGTTTGCCGACTCGGGAGCCACAAAGCTGATGCGGTCCGTGCTTGCCTTGAACGTGTCATTCGTCCGCGTAGATGTCATTTTTCTCCATACGTGGATGGACTGTGCTCCACTCTGTGTCACCAACTCGATAGCAAGGTTACGGCTATGTTTTGGATGAACAATCCGAATCGTGTGGATGTCACGCAGTGGCACATTGACGGTGAACTGGACTTTCCCCTGCCCGATAGCGGTGTTCGATGTGATGACAGCAGCGCCCATCGCATCGTAGCGGTCGAGGTCTACAGCGGTGGTACCAGTTGTTGTGGCATGCGCGCGGTGGATTCCATCCGCGAGGTAACGTAGTGTTTCCGCCTTCCACGCCGGGTTTGACAGCTTGTAGGCATCGGCTTCGGAGCGCGTTACGGGAAAGCGCACGCCCGTGGTTGACATTGCTCCCGAAAACGCATGTAGACCGGATGCGATCGCGGATGTACGTGAAGCACCACCATTCATGCCAGCCATCAACGGAACTAACACTGCACTCATTACAATCACGTTCATTACAAGCTCCATCGGCATCCGTGCGGCGCCAATCAAATCGGATTAACACTTTAGATTGTTGGAATGAGAGCCTTCGGACGTTAGAGTCAATAGCCGCAAAAAAGAAAAAGTCTGCCAACCCGAAAGAGCTGGCAGACCCGACACTGTGAAGTCCGGCCGATGGTTTCACAGGTGCCAATGTGAACTTATTGCGGTGTGTAGCCACCATTGGAGGATGGGTAGAACGGGTACATCCAGATCTGGCGGCGATCATCGATCACCGTGGTCTGCGATTGTACTTTCGAGTCCTGCTTGGACAACTCGAACCACTTGGCGTGGCCATCCGCGAAGGAAAGGTTGTCACCATTCTTGTGGCGGACACGAGGGCGGATCTTGTTGTAGAAGTCAGGGAGCTCGATGGTGGTGTAGACACAGCCCCAGGACGTTCCGTAGGGTGGAACGGATCCCGAATGGAAGTGCATGATTGTGCTGGCTGGGGAGACAACGCCGGCAGAGTTCATCGGGGAAAGGAACGTTGCAGAGCCATCTGGGGACCGTGCATAGTCGCCGTATGGGTAGGAGTCATCTGCACCAAGCCAGTAGTTGTAGGCATAGTGGTTGGTCATCTTGACGCCATTTGCACCTGCACAGTCACCGGTTCCGGAGAATACCTTGTCCATGCTTGGGCACTGGAAGAGGTCACGGCTCTTGATGTAAGGAAGCAGGTTCAGTGACCAGCCATTTACATCCTTAACACCATTGCTTGTCAGACGGCCTTGTGCGCTTGCAGGTTGTCCGGCAACCCATGCCTTTTCGATGGATCCACCGACAGGGACAAATGTCTCATCGTAGTCCTGAAGGTACATCATGTCGGCGAGTGTGATCTGCTTGAGGTTTGACAGACAGGTGGTCTGACGTGCAGATTCGCGGGCCTGTGCGAAAACTGGGAAAAGGATTGCTGCGAGGATAGCGATGATTGCGATCACGACCAGCAATTCAATCAATGTGAATGCGTTGTTTCGTTTCATTTTAGTTTGCCTTCCTAATGGTCATCTTTAGCGCCGGCTGCGCCGGTAGCTGGCTGAGCGGTCCCCATGCTTCCAGCTGCTGGCATTTGTCCTTGCGGTGCAGCCTGCTGTCCCGGTGCCTGTGTTAGGCCATCGGATTCTGCACGTGTCGTTGTCGGCGCCGATGCGGCTGCATCCTCAGCCTTCTGTTGACACCCTGCGAACACTCCACCTATGATTGCTAAACAAAGAACCGTAATAAGCCTTCTTGACATGACCACTCCTGAAAACTGATGTCTGACATCAAATCAGCATTTACAGGTTACTTCGTGGAAAAATTGCTGTGTTAATGAACAAATAAGGCGATGTAAATTTAACATAACGACAACATTGTTAGGATTATTCTTAACAGAGTCAGCAAAATACACACATTAAGCACTTTAATCTAATACTTAATGCGCTTAACACAGTGATAATCTAATTTTCATTGATGTATAAGATGAAGCAATCTACTGCTCGCATTGTTACTCTTGTTGAACTTTGGAAACTTAAAGGGACTGGATAATGATCCGGTGTGAGGTGACGGCATGGATTTTCAACTCAAGGTGTTCCCAGCGAGTGGCAATGCGGGTCCGGCTGGGAAAGTCCGGATTGTGGCCACTGTAAATGGCATCGAGCAGCCACCAGAAGTGCTCTGGACCTTTCTCTCTACCGAACAGCCGGCCGTGGCTCCTTTTTTGCAAATGGCATCCCGT
>JBEEMN010000453.1:0-2643 GCA_041192625.1 Armatimonadota bacterium | reverse complement strand
CGTCCGGCGGCTGACCTTGCGATGGCGGTGAGTGAAGGCAAGCCAACAACGCTTAAGGTGCATTTGCGTGGAAATTATCAGACATTAGGGGATGAGTGCGTGCGCAGATTCCCGGATGCACTCGCGGGTGTCGATCAGACAGTGCTTCCAAAGGAGCAAAGTGGTCGCCTTCAGCTTGCTGAGTGGTTGACATCCCCGCGGAATCCGCTGACCGCACGCGTCTTTGTGAATCGCGTTTGGAGATGGCGGTTTGGCCGCGGCATTGTGGCAAGTGTTGATAACTTTGGGATTCTTGGGGATAAGCCATCGCATCCCGAGCTTTTGGACTACCTAGCGCTTACATTTGTGCGTGAGGATAAGTGGAGTCTGAAGGCGCTGCACAAGCGGATGATGCTGACGAGCACGTACCAGATGAGTGGGCAGTTTGACAAAGCTGCGGCTGCAAAGGATCCGGACAACAAGCTTCTGTGGCGTTTTCCAAGAAAGCGTCTCGAAGCCGAGGCGATTCGTGACAGCATTCTCGCGGTGACGGGGCTTCTCGACCGCAAAGTTGGTGGTTCACTACTAAATTTCGGGACCCGGCAGTACGTCACAAGCACGGCGAACTCCGACCCAGTGAAGTATGACAGCAATCGCCGCGCGCTCTACCTCCCGGTGGTGCGATCAGCCGTCTACGATGTCTATACGGCCTTTGACTTTGGTGACCCGACGGTGATGAATGGTGACCGCCCAACGACGACAGTTGCTCCGCAGGCGCTCTTCATGCTGAACAGTAACATCATGCTGAATAGCACACGAACGCTTGCAGGGAAAATGTTGGCAGATACAAATGCACCAGCCCACATCAAGGTGCGGCGTTTGTATGATGCTTTCTATGGTCGCCCCGCGACGGATGCTGAAGTTGTTTTGGCAGAGGCGTATCTTGAGCAGTTTGAAGTGATTTATGCAAAAGATGCGAATCCAAAGCTGAGCGCCTGGCAGAGTCTTTGTAAGGCACTGATTGCGGCGAATGAGTTTATCTACGTTGATTAGGGAAGCGGTTATGATGGCACAAACCACGCTGCTGGCACTGCATTTGGAGGGGACGCAATGTTGACATCCACACTTTTGGGGCGGCGTCAGCTTTTGACGACAAGCGCAATCGGCTTTGGCAACCTTGCCCTTGCGGGGCTGTTGCAAGATGGAGCTGCTGCAGACTCCCGTAATCCACTTGCGCCTAAGAAAACGATGTTCCCTGCGAAGGCCAAGCGCGTTATTTTTGTGTTTTTGCATGGCGGACCAAGTCAGGTGGATACATTCGATCCTAAGCCTTTGCTTGCCCGTGACCATGGCAAGCCATTTCCGGGAACGATGCCGCGGATTGTTTCAAGTGCAACCGGCAATCTGCTGAAGAGCCCTTGGGAGTTCAAGCGCTATGGCAAGAGTGGGATAGAGGTGAGTGATCTCTTTCCTGAGGTTGGCAAGTGTGTGGATGATCTGTGTTTTGTGCACTCGATGCACGGCTCGAATAGCCGTCATGGTGGAGCATTGCTCGAGCTGCATACGGGGAGCGATACGTTTGTACGTCCATCGATGGGCTCTTGGGTAACGTATGGCCTCGGGACCGAAAATCAGAATCTCCCTGGGTTTTTGACAGTTTGTCCGACGCTGACGCATGGTGGTGTGAACAACTGGAGCTCTGCTTTCTTGCCAGCGTGGACGCAGGGGACTCCGATTGGGAATGCCAGTATCTCGAGTGATCAGGCAAAGATTCCATTTATCCAGAATGCGGAAACGCCCTTGTCGGCTCAGGAGCTTGAGCTACAGATGGTTGGCAATTTAGGTAAGCGTCAGCTTAGCCATACGGGGCCTGATGCGGGGCTTGAGGGTCGGTTGAGTTCGTTTGAGCTTGCGTATCGGATGCAGCTTGCGGCTCCTGAGCTTCAGGAGATAACGGGTGAGACTGAGGCAACTAAAAAGTTGTATGGTTTGGATGACCCTAAGACGCGAAATTTTGGGCACCAATGTCTGCTGGCCCGGAGGTTTTCGGAGAAGGGCGTGCGCTTCGTACAGGTGACGCATTCCTATAAGTGGGATCAGCACGGTGATTTGCGTAAGGACCATACAAGTAATGCGGCGGAGGTGGACAAGCCGATTGCCGGGCTTATTCGTGATCTGAAGAGCCGCGGGATGCTGAAGGACACACTGGTTGTGATCAGCGGTGAGTTTGGGCGTACTCCGGTTGCGCAGGGGGATGATGGCCGCGACCACAATCCGCATGGCTTTACGACCATCCTTGCGGGCGGCGGTGTCAAGGCGGGCTTCCGGTATGGCGAGACGGGTTTTATGCCGTCAAAGACAAGATGCACTTGCATGATCTCCATGCGACGATGTTGCATTTGATGGGCATGGACCACACAAAGCTGACGTACTTCTACGGCGGGCGCAATTACCGCCTCACGGATGTCCACGGTGTTGTCCATCAAGGGATTATTGCGTAGCGGCATTTACGGCTGCGCTTGGCGGTTCCACGCTGCGTTGACGAGCTACGTCGGTTTTTGATTAGCGCAATTACCGCCTCACGGATGTCCACGGTGTTGTCCATCAAGGGATTATTGCGTAGCGGCATTTACGGCTGCGCTTGGCGGTTCCACGCTGCGTTGA
>JBEEMN010000452.1:0-3421 GCA_041192625.1 Armatimonadota bacterium | reverse complement strand
ATTTTGCCGGATGCGATGATTGTGGACTACGTCAGGGTTTGGCAAAAGCCAGGCGTTAACTAAGAGTATTCCCCTTTCTTTCTTTGGGGTATTTCTAAACAGTTACAAGCAAAGAGCAGCAAGTGTGGACCACGTCAGGGTTTGGCAAAAGCCGGGCGTGAACTGAACGATTTACTTTCCCATCGGAGCGAGAATAGTTCTTTCACATGAAAGCACTCAAGGGCACATTTCGTGGACCACGTCAGGGTATGGCAGAAGCCGGGCGTGAGCAAAACGTCGACGGCCCAATCACATGTCACGCTTCTCCCTTCGACACGGTCACAATTGTTTGCTCTCTGCCGGATGGCCCATTTTGTAGCCGTTAAGCGGTCCTGTTCATCAACTATTCACATTCGCATGGAATAGTGGACATACGCGATGAACATCCTAAAGGCATTCCAGCGGCCAAAAATAATCCCCTATCAATTTCACTACGAGGGATTTTTGGGGACAAGCGCATCGCTGCGGTTTGATTGCATGGATGCCGATCTGGCTGAAAAAGCCTGCGACCGTTCCCTTGAACATATCGCGCAGCTGGAACAAACATTCAGCAGCTACAACCCGAACAGCACCCTGATGGAATGGCACGGCATACAAACCCTTCCCCACGAACTATGTGCTGTGCTCGACAATGCCGAAGAGTGGCGCATCAGAACCGGAGGCGCATTTGCTCCGGGCATCACCCACCCCAATCCCTGCTGGGAAAAGCTGAGTGATTCCACGTATCGCCGGCTGGATGTTCCTCCATTCACCCTAAATGCCATCGCCAAAGGGGCCATCGTCGATGATGTCGCTCGATTAATCGAACAAGCCTACCCTGACATCTCCCAAATCGTCGTGAACATCGGGGGAGACCTCTGCGTCCGAGGAGCCAAGCCGGTGAGAGCCGGTGTACAGAGCTCGGATGACGGCGCGTCCCCACTAACTGTCATCGGGCTCTGCAATCAGGCCATCGCCACCAGCGGAACAGCAAGGCGAGGATTACACATCCGGGATCCGAGGACAGCCAAACCTGTTTCGCATACACCCCTTGTGAGCGTCGTTGCACCTACGGCCCAGCTCGCCGACATCCTGTCGACGGCATGCTCTGTTCTAACAATTCCAGAGAGCCTTGCCCTCATCGCATCCACACCTGACGCAGAGGCGATCTTAGTGGACACGAATGGGCAACCCTTTAGATCATCTGGCTGGAAGCAGCTGGAGCGGCAGGCACGAACTGCCTGTTAGGAGAATTATAGATGTGGTTTCAGACATCCAAGAAATGGGATAGCGCATTTGAGTTAGCGGTTACATTTGAAGTGATCGCCCCGGCAGGAGGTCGATACCGACGTCCTTACGTCGCCGTGTTCATCGAAGACCAAAAGGGCAAGCCCGTCCGCACCGTTGAGCTTTGGTATCAGCGCGGACGCGGCGCCAGATGGCTGCGCGACCTCCGGAACTGGTACCGCGGTGAAGTGGACCGGATGAACCGTGAAGGTGGTGATTTGGCATCCTCGATGTCCGGGCCGACACGCCAACCAGGCGTTTACACCGTCCTTTGGGATGGCAAAAACGATGCTGGAAAAGTCGTTGATCAGGGAACATACTCCATCAGTCTCGAAATCGCACGTGAACATGGAACCTACCAGTTGATGCGTAAGGACATGGAGTTGACCACAAAGCCTATCAAGATTGACCTTCCCGGCAATACCGAGATCAAGAGTGCAACCTTTGAGTTCCGTAAAAAGCGATAACAAGGCCCCGCGGCCTCTCAGTCTGCGAATCCACTCGGCGATTCGCTGGCTGCATACCTACATTTCACTTGTCACACTTCTGATTGTGCTGTTTTTCAGCATCACTGGATTCACTCTCAACCACGCTGAGTGGTCATCTGGTGGACTGACACAAAAGGAAGTCACCGGCACCATCGATGTCAAATGGCTGAACATCACAGCTCCAGACAAGCTCAATATTGCCGAAAAGCTGCGTGAAGACCACAGCCTTCGTGGGCATGTGGATGAGCTTCGCATCGATGACCGTGAGTGCACCGTGATGTTCAAGGCTCCTGGGTACGCGGCGGATGCATTTATTGATGTCAAAACCGGTCAGTACCAAATGACAATATTGGAGGAGGGCAAGCTCGCGGTGATGAACGACCTCCACAAGGGCCGTTATGCGGGCAAGATGTGGGGCGTTCTCATCGATGCGGCCGCTTGCTAATTGCAGCGGTCGTCATCACTCTCCGCTAACGCTTCGCATTTCATGGTCTGAAATGATAGAAGGGGCACATGCCCTCTTTTGTGATTCCAATGTTATCGATGTTCTCGTTGCTGAGTGCACCCGTTCCCCAGCAACCGATTCCGGTCCACGGAGTGATTGAAAACCCGAGGGAAACATTCGGTGATGTAGGTGCTTTTCTTCTGACAGGTCCGACAACCTTTGGCTGGCGAACGGCACGACTTTCGGCTGACATTGATTTGGATAAGCATCCGCTGGTGGTCGACACGGGAGGTGGTAACGAGACCATCCTCAGTGGTCGAATGAGCGGGACTGGCACCTTTGAATGGCGCTCAGGCGGCGTCCCGCAGGTTGCGCAAAGCATTCTACGCGGCGATGCAGCCAACCCATTCTCTGGAACATTCACTCTGAGCAAAGGCGTGCTTGATATTGAGCTGCCCGCTGGACAAAATGCCTTCGAAGGCCCCCTCGTCGTCGGTGGTCGGGATCGCGCCATCGTAAACCTCCACGCGAATGAAACCCTCCCAGACACGCAAACCATAACGTTTACAGGACCAAAAGACACCGGCATCGTCCTAAATGGCGTCACAGAAACCATCGCCGGCTGCCAAATACGCAACCACGCAAGCATCGACTTTTCCGGGGCAAGCTCGCTAAAGCTGACATCCAGCACTGCCATCCGTGTTTCGCGAGGCGCAACACTCAGCATCGTCAACTTCAATCCGGCTGTCTCACGCTTCGCCATCGCAGCAACACCGGACAGCGAAACCCTCAGTAGAATCGGCTTCCTCAACCCCGCCGGCCTCCCCCGTGGTCTCTACAGCGCAGCCTCCTCAACACCCGGATTCATCACACCCGGCGCCATGGTCACCCCGGCAAACCTGCCCTTCGCCATCGATGAACAAGCCACTGCCGCACGCGAAAAGGTCTTTAACATTCGTGGCCTGGATGACATCACAGGTCCGAAATCCCCCATCCGCCCAGCCACCACCATCGCCTTCTTTGGAGACTCCCTCACTTGGCTTGGTGGCTACATTGGGGAAATAGAGCGCGCTCTGGCAAATGACAAAACCACGAGCCGCATCGGGACACGCCTCATCAACCGAGGCATTAATGGCGGCGGCGCGAGGCAGCTTGTAGCCGGCAGCCCGGATGCTGCATTCCC
>JBEEMN010000451.1:0-2794 GCA_041192625.1 Armatimonadota bacterium | reverse complement strand
CGGATTACGGTCGACGAGTGGGAACCAGCTGCTCTGGACCTGAACAGCGATTCGGTGTCCCTTTTGGAAGCGGTGGAGGACATCGGGCATCGAGAACGGTACACGCGCCTTCTGACCAGGAACCAGCGGCCCCGGATTACTAAAGCTACTTCTGTAACGGGCACGCATCAGATCGCCGCGCACCAAGCGGTAGTCGCCCGCATCCGCGCCCGGTGCATCAGAAGGATAGACATCAATCAGCTTTGCCACAACATCGATATCCGTGCTGTCCACGGTTACAAATGCTTCGACATCGACAGGACCCGCGATGGTCACATCCTCGGTAAGGAGTCACATCCTCGGTAAGGACATCCGATACAAATGTCAACACATCCGGGCGGGTGATCGCAAAGCGCTGATCCTCAACCGGATAGGTCACGGTCCGGGTCTTGATCACACCACTTTCGTGTGGGACAGGGTTTCCAGGATCGCTGACGTAACGCAGCGTTGCCGGCGGCCCAGCCAGTGTCATTGAGACCTTCTTATCGCTTGTCAGATGCCAAACCGCAGGCTTTGCTTCCGCTGGCGGCCACTGCGTAAACATCCGCCATTGGTTGCCGCCCGTCTCGAACATTTTGGCTTCGGCGACTGGAGCTGAGCTGGTGGCACGTAGGAAGCGATCAAAAAATGGCGCCTCAATTTCATCCTGAAACAGCTTGCTCGTATCGGAACCAAAGCTTGCATCCCCAAGGCGGGAGCCATCCCGGCCAGCCCACATCCCGTGTGTCCACGGCCCCATCACGATTGCGTTGACAATGCCCTTGTTCTGCTTCTCGGTGACCTTGTAGAGGTTGAGGGCTCCCCAGCAGTCTTCGGCATCGTACCAACCGCCCACCGTGAGAACCGCACACTTGACATTCTTCATTTGCTCCGGCAGTGCGCGCGCCTGCCAGAAGTCATCGTAGTCTGGATGGTTGACAAAGTCCTTCCACAGGCCATCCGTTTTGGTGAAGAAGCGGTTGGTGATCATGCTCAGCGTGCCGAGAGCCATGAAGTTAGCGTACGCATCATCGTTGCCAGGCAGCGTGAACCCAAAGCCAGCACCGCTGTTTGTCGTCTCCCCAAAGGTCGCGAAGCGAACCGCATCCATCAGCATTAATGCGCCGTTGTGGTGAAAATCATCACCGATATACCAGTTCGACACAGGCGCCTGCGGTGAAACCGCTTTTAGTGCCGGGTGCGTATTGATGGCACCGATTCCTGCATAGAAGCCGGGGTACGAGATACCCCAGAGGCCGACACGTGCATTGTTATCCGGCACATTTTTGATGAGATAGTCCACGGTGTCGTAGGTATCCGTGCTCTCATCGACATCGTGGGGACCAGTCTTGATCTGCAGCTGCGGCCGGATATTGGCAAAATCTCCGGTAGATTGCCCCTTCCCGCGTACATCTTGGAATGCAAAGATATAGCCCCCAGTGTGCAACTTCTTCGAGCCACGGATATTGCCACGATAGGCATTTGGACCGTACGGTCCGGCGCCGTACGGAGTGCGCTCCAGCAAGATCGGGAGCTTGCCCGGTTGAGAGTTACGGGGAATATAGACGGCGGTATAGAGGGTGCGCCCATCGCGCATCGGGATGTTGTACTCGACCTTACGGTACTGGTCTTGCAGCGCTTGAGCGAACGCTGGGGTGGTGCTTGCCGCAGAAATGACAACGGCACTCGCGAGGGCCAAAAGGTTTGGGATGCGCATGCATCTACTTATCACCGATTAAGGAGTGCTCGCACATTTGCGCGCGAAATCCATTTGGTCGATGATCGTTTTGACTGTCTGCGCTTACTTGCCCCGGTGGATAATCCGTGCAAGCTCGACAACTCCAGCGGATGTCCGAAGCGTGGGGCGTCCGAGGTTTCCGCCGGGGATACAGTGGATGCGATTTTCGCGTGCGGCTCGCAGAGCACGGAGGGGCCCGGTCAGCAGGTACGGGCGGCCATTTGTGTCGGCACCAACAAGGATGATGTCGGGGTCGAGGAGCATCACGGTCTCGGGAGTGACCTGCGGGAACGAGCCAGTTTTGATGATGTTTTGTCCACCCGCAAGCTTGATGATGTCGCCGAGGTAGCCATCCGGGCCCGCCACAAAGAGCGGCGTCTCACTGATAACCATCAGGACTTTCGGTTGGGTTTTGCTCGCGCCTTGGATGCGCTTTACGGTTGCAAGCGTCTCCCGGATGCGGTGCTGTGCAGAAGCGATACCGCTACGGATTCCCGTTATCGCACCCATCGCTTCAATGTGCTTCCCAATCGCCATAAAGCTTGTAGAGAGCATCACGTAAACCGGCACGCCAAGCCGTTTCGAGAGGGTTTCGGCCGCATCCCGGGTAATGGTCCCGCTCTCGACGACCACCAGGTCAGGTTTGAGTGCGACGATTCGCTCGTAGCTGGGCCGGGTGAAGTCACCGACGCGCGGGAGGGTCTGCACAGCGACTGGATAGTCACAATAAGACGTTGTTCCGACAAGGGTCTTCCCGGCTCCGGCATCGTGGATGTGTTCCGTCACGCTTGGCGCAAGTGAAATGATGCGCCGCGCGAAGCGCGGCAACACGATTGCACGTCCAAGGTCATCCACGATGCGGATAGCCACTAAAGTCCCGATTCCTCAGCTGCTTCGCCTTCAGACGCTTCGTCATCCGTGTCATCTACATCATCTTCATCGTCGTCTTCATCATCATCCTCATCCGGGCCGGCGGGGATCACGATACGCACCGAGTTGGATGGCAGCATCGCGGTGAAGACTTCCGGGTGGATGATG
>JBEEMN010000450.1:0-3402 GCA_041192625.1 Armatimonadota bacterium | reverse complement strand
ACGCGCTCCGCGGTGTCTTCAAGGGATTCGCCGGCGGGTGGGCGCTGAGCGTAGCCACGGCGGACAGCCTGGATGGCATCTTCTCCGTACTTGGCCTTCATTTCGGTCTTGTTTTTGCCTTGCCAGCTACCGTAGAAGCGCTCATTGAGGTGCCAATCTTCGGTCACAGGGGTGCCTTGGATACCGGCGCCATCCATCACGAGCTGGAGGGTTTGCTGTGCGCGGACGAGGCTGCTGGTGAACGCGATGTCGACATTGTAGACACCGGCGATTTTTACGCCAACGGACTTGGCATCGAGCTTGCCCTTTTCAGAGAGGTCGACATCTACCCAACCGGTGAAGAGATCGAGGGAGTTCCAAACGGATTGCGTGTGTCGGACGAGCAGGAGTCGTCCCTTTCCATCAGCGTGCACGTGCGCGTTTCCTTTCGAGGTCAAACAAGGGGGATATCCCGCATCTGCGGGCGCTTCGCTAGGGGTATGTTACCACCGGACGAATTCGGGATTCGAGGTGTGCGTAGCGGTCATCGGTGGAAGTTGACAATTACGGGAAAGCCCCCGGTCGTGCGTGAACGGGGGCAAAGTTCGATTCTATTTGATGGATGAGACGTCGTCTACACCAGCAGCGGCTTGATGGCATCTCCAAAGACATCAGTAAGTTTCGTCAGCGATCTGGAGCTGGAACCCGACGCTTTGCATTCGTCGGACTGCGTAGGATGATAAATCGCCCATCGGATGGCTCCCATTCATAGTCTCCAAGTGCTGCACACAGCTTGTTTAGAGAATCAGAAAGACGCATCCCGGAAATCCGGATGGGATCAAAGTCAGGCCCTACCTTGCTCAATGGTGCTGGCGGAAGTGTATTACAAATGATGTTGATGCCAAACATTGTTGAAAAATCCGTGATCACTTACTTCCTGCAACGTTCCACCCGACACGTTTTGTTTCGCCTTGTCTCCAAGCCATGGATAGGTTCCAACCCCGGGGCGCTTGTAGCTCGCATTTGCTTGTGGTTCAAAGGTGGCTTTGGTTTCCCGATCCGTGGCCACATAGCCCGTTCCCGGTTTGTAATCTGTATATCGAAACGTAGCCGACCCAAAGGATCCGCTAATATCGATGTACTTCTCTCCGACTCCATGTATACCTGCCGGCGACGTAGAAACTTTAAGTTTTCCGCCGAGGACAGCAGTCGGATCGATGGTGGTATCTGGATTGTCTTGCCCCTGGTTTAGTGCAGAAACACTATCCATGACATGCTGCTGCACATTTACAGGCAAACGCCGGACATCAGCACCCGTTCCACTGTAAATATCACTCTGAAGACTTGTGTCCGCTAGTGCATTTATTCCATCAAGGAGTAAGCGTGTTGCCTTAAACCGTGCCTTTTGACCATCGGACTTTGGAGCATACATCGAATCCATATCCTCAACCCCATGGGCAAGAATAAACATTGGACTACCATCCACAAACGCAAGCCACTTCATGCGGTACATCGTGGCAACAGCCTGCATCAGATACCCCGGGTGCGTATCCCGAACAACGTACAGCTCCTTGTGAATTGGAATCTCATTGTCCAATGTATCGACATCCAGCTTGGGCTTTTCTTTGAGGACTCGCCGGATGTCCTTGAAGGTCTTCAAGCCATCGAGGGAGACTTTAACGCTGGAAATCCGATCAACGGCTTTGATGAATGTGTTCGGCGTTTCCGACACAGGAATAGAGCAAAGCTGAAAAACTGCCACCACAGCAATCGTTGGATGCATTGAGACCTCGGAACGCGAACAGATTCGTACAAGGTGTGCGGTAAACAGAGATACACCCGATTTACCAACCATTATTTATACGACTGGATATCACCTAGTGTTCCAAGGTCTTCCCCATCTACACCAGCAGCGGCTTGATCACATCTCCAAAGACATCCGTGAGGCGGAAGTCACGCCCTTGGTAGCGGTAGGTCAGCTTGGTATGGCCAATGCCGAGGAGGTGCAGCAGCGTTGCATTGAGGTCATGGACACTAACCGGGTTTTCCGTGATGTTGTAGCCGTAGTCATCCGTGGCGCCATACGTGGTTCCGCCCTTGATACCCGCGCCAAGCATAAACATCGAGAAACACCTTGGGTGATGGTCACGACCGTATTCATTCACAGAAAGCGAACCCTGCGAGTAGACCGTACGGCCAAACTCGCCGCCCCAGACGACAATCGTGTCTTCAAGCAGCCCGCGCTCCTCAAGATCTTGCACCAGCGCCCAGGTTGGCTGATCGGTGTCGCGCACCTGCCCCTGAATCGCACTTGGCAAGCCGCCGTGGTGGTCCCAGCCCATGTGGAAACACTGCACCATGCGGGTTCCACGCTCGCATAGACGACGCGCAAGCAGACAGTTCTGGGCAAAGCTACCTGGACGGTGGACATCTGGGCCGTAGCGCTCAAGCGTCTTCGCCGATTCGCCGCTGAGGTCGGTCAGCTCTGGAACGGATGCCTGCATCCGGAAGGCCATTTCGTACTGTGCGACACGCGCATCGATTTCGGGGTCGCCGACAACCGAACGGCGCTTGCGGTTGATTTCTGAAAGCTCATCGAGCATCCCGCGGCGTGTCCCGCGCGCAACGCCATCCGGGTTACTGAGGTACAGCACGCGCTCCGCGGCATTACGGAACTTGACGCCCTGATGCTGGGTTGGCAGGAAGCCCGCGCCCCAGAGGCGATCATACAGTGGCTGGTCTTCCGGGCGACCGGAGCCTTTGGATGTCAAGACCACATAGCTTGGCAGATCTGCATTTAGGGTTCCGAGGCCATAGGCTAGCCACGCACCGATGCTTGGCCGCCCCGCGAGCTGTGAGCCGGTCTGGAGAAATGTCACGGCTGGGTCGTGGTTGATGGCATCCGTGTGCATACTGCGGATGAGACACATTTTGTCGGCGAGCTTGCCGATGTTTGGGATGATCTCGCTGAGTTCCATCCCGGACTTGCCATACTTTTTGAAGCCAAACTTGCTGGGCGCGACGGGAAATGTCCCCTGCCCGGATGTCATCCCTGTAAGGCGCTGGCCTTTTCGAATCGAATCCGGGAGGTTTTCACCGCGCCTGTCGACGAGCATCGGCTTCGGGTCAAAGAGCTCATACTGGCTCGGAGCACCGCTCTGGAAGAGGTAAATGATGCGCTTGGCTTTTGGCTTGTAGTGCGGCACCGATGGGATTCCACCGATCCGCTTGAGGGGAGGCGCAGCATTGGCGTACTCAGCCATCAGGCCACCGAGTGCAGCGACGCCGATAGCGCTCGCGGAGTTACGGAGAAATGTACGGCGGTTCAGTGCATCTTGAGCGGCAAGCAGGTGGTCCATGTGTGATTTTCACACAAGGTGATGGAGGTTTGCCAGCCGGGATGCGCGGAAGAATTGTTTCCAC
>JBEEMN010000449.1:0-2687 GCA_041192625.1 Armatimonadota bacterium | reverse complement strand
TCACTGACCTTGTTCCCGGATACACGTGAGTCCTCATTCGACATATCAAAACGCACCTGCACGGGGATTGTCTGGTCGTTTAGCTCCCGCTCGGCTGCATCTTCGGGCAGGACGATGGCTGCATCGAACTTGCGGGCACGGATGCCACTTTCCACACTTGCTTCATCGGTTTGAACGAAGCGCATCGCATCTTTTAGCTTTGGCGCGGTCTCGAGGCGTACCGTGGCGACAACTGCCGTGCGTGCCTGTGATTCCTTGGCTTCACGCTTTGCCATCGTGCCAATGCCCGCAAGGATTAGTGGCGTGATGATGAGAGGCGAGATGAAAATCTGGAAGCGCATGCGTTTATCACGCATCACCTCAGTGAATTCTTTTGCGAAGACAACTTTCCAGCTCATCTGGCACCTCCAGCGGCGGATGCATTTAGCGCGTGATGTTGGTTCACTTTGCGATGCCTTTCGGGTGCGGGATGTTCATCGGGGAGTCGTGATCCTCGCCAATGCAGCGTAGAAAGAGCTGCTCGAGAGTGGTTGCCCCGGTGCGCTGGCGCAGCTCTGGGAGGGTTCCCGTTGCGGTGACAACGCCGCGGTGGATGACCGTTAGGCGATCACAGAGGGCTTCGACTTCGGCCATGATGTGGCTCGAAAACAAAATCGTTCGTCCCTCCGCACGGCACTCGCGGAGGAAGTTCATGACGGTGCGGGCAGCTAGGACATCGAGGCCACTCGTGGGCTCATCAAAGTAAAGAACGCGGGGATCATGCAACATCGCGCGGGCGATCGCGACGCGCTGCTTCTCGCCGGTGGAGAGCTTGTCACAGGTCCGGGATGCGTACCGGCCAATGTCCAGTTTGTCCACGAGGATGTCAATACGTCGCTTGATAAGGTCCTCGGGCATCGCGTGGAGGCGGCCAAAGTACATCAGATTTTGGATGGGAGTAAGCCTGTCGTACAACCCGGCCGCGCCTGTTAGAAAGCCAATTTTACGCCGTACAGCCAGAGGGTCTTCGCGGATATCACTGCCATCGATGATGGCGGTTCCACTCGTTGGCTGCAGAATTGTGGCCAAAATGCGGAGGACAGTTGTTTTGCCCGCGCCATTTGGTCCGAGCAACCCAAAGATTTCTCCCTGGTGCGCCGTGAACGACACGCCATCCACGGCGCGCGTCACTTGCTTTTTAGGCCCGGTGTATTCCTTTACCAGTGCATCAACGACAATCATTCGATATTCCCTGATTTGTATCGTACCGCCCAACAGCATCTAAATTATCGTACAAAGTACAACAAATCATACAATGTATACTAGGCCTATGCAGAGCGAACGCAACATGGGAACCACTAAAACCCGCAAAGCACGCCTCAGCCACGACTTGATTGTGCAGACGGCGTTGGCATTCATCGATGAAAATGGCATCGACCAGCTCAACATGCGAGCGCTTGCCGCCCGCCTCTCCGTCCAGCCCATGGCTCTTTACCACTATTACTCATCCAAAGATTCCCTCTTGAATGGGGTCGCGGGGCTAATTGATGACACCCGCCCGGTCAAGCGCACTGGCAACTGGCGCACCGACCTCTTGCAAGTGGCGTATGGCCAGCTCCTCGTTGCAACCGAGCATCCCAAAGCCGCACCTCTGATCTTCACGCGCCCCGCCACGAATGAACAGTCATTCATTGTCCGTGAATGGCTGATCGCTACCTTGGTCAATGAAGGTCTTCCGCTTGCTGAAGCATCCGTTTGGATTATTGCCTTTATCGACTTTGTGAATGGCGTTGGGCACCGAACGGCTCTACGGGCTATCACGCCGCTGGACCCAGCGATTATCCCGGCAGAGCAGACACCGCTCCTAATGCAGATGCTTGAAAATCCGCCGAAGCGTATTCTTTCGGTGGATAAGGGTTTGGAAGCGATTCTGGATGCAATTCAGCGCGACATCGATGCATTAAAAGCCTAGTTATCAAGGCTTCCCCGTATCGATATCTCCCAGAAGAACTGTCCCGCGTTCCCCGATGCTCAGCAAATAGTCCAGTGCGCCCGCGCGCGACAAGGTAAGCCGTCCCATCCGCAATGCAAGCACCCATGGACTCCCACTCATGTAGCGCCCACCCGTCACGACGAGTGTTACGCGCTTTGGAAACACACGCGGCAGCTCAGCATTGTGTAAGTCGGGACGCTTGCCCCTGCGAGGGTGCATCCGCATAACGAGCTCAGCCACCAAAAACCCGATGGCAAGAACCGGCACGATTGAGATTGCTGCAACCCAAATCTGCCAGTTCATGCCTCTAAATACCGCGTCTACTCGACAATCTGCACCTTTGTACCAGCCGACCGACCGAAGGTTTCCGGAGAATACATTTCTTCTGCCTTGGCCGGAGGCACTACGAATGTGCCAGGTGTCGTCGCCCGTGTGGTGTAGGTGAATGTGTGAACGCCTTCCCACAGCAGACTTGTGAATGCCTCCCCGCGGTCATCCCGCAGGTTGGTGTGCTCCCAGCCACTCCACCATCCACGCCACCAACCGCCTGGTGGGTAGATAATATTAGATGGCTGTGCAAACTCAGGCTCAAGTCCAGCCGGGAGAGGATCGCTAACTGCAACGTGGTACCGGCGGGTTGTGGCAACAACGGTCACCGTAACGCGCACACGTGCACCCGCCTTGATTTTCCAGCTGCCATCGGATGCCTTTATGA
>JBEEMN010000448.1:0-4522 GCA_041192625.1 Armatimonadota bacterium | reverse complement strand
GTGCGGTGGTTGGTGCCATCGCAGCAGCCTGCAGCAGAAGATTCATCTCCTGCTCGACCTTTGCGGTGTCAATCGATTGGACATCATCCTCGGATGCATCGTCTTCCGAGACGTCTCCATCTTCCTGTGACATCTCAAACTGCCCAAATGCACCGCTTAGCAGCATCTGTAGGAGCTCATCCTCGCTTGGCTGTGCAGCCTGCAGCTGTGCACGGAAGGTTTGGGCCATGGTTTGGGCGATGATCGTCGTTTGCAGCACGTTGAAGAGCTCAAGAGCTTCCTTTTTGTAGGCAACAAGTGGGTCGACCTGTGCATAGCCACGGAGGCCGATACCTTCGCGGAGGTAGTCCATGTTCCGAAGATGCTCGACCCATTCACGGTCGATCACCTGGCGCATCACCTGACGCTCAATTTCACGCATCTGGTCGGCGCCCATGTCCGCCTCACGCGCTTCAAAGGCATCCACAGCCGCTTTGTGCAGGATGTCAGCGAGCTCGCCACGGTTCTTACCGTTGAGGCTTTCGATGTCCAGTTGGTCATCGATAGGGAAGACTTCACGCAGTGGTGCGAGAATGCCATCGATGTCGTAGTCATCCACAGCCACACCTTCAGGAATCCCTGCGGTGATCGCGCCATCGACAGCATCTCCAAGGTAGCTCAGAATCGTCTCGCGGAGGTCTGCACCTTCGAGGATTTGCTTACGCTCGGAGTAAATCACCTCGCGTTGTACGTTCATCACATCGTCGTATTCGAGAACGTGCTTACGTGCATCGAAGTTGTGCTGCTCGACCTTCTTCTGCGCATTTTCAATCATCTTGGAGAGGATTGGCATGTCAACAGACTGGTCATCTTCCCACTGCTTCATCAGGATGGAGTTGGTGCGGTCACCAAATGCACGCCAGAGGAAGTCCTCGAGGGAAACGTGGAAACGGCTTGAACCTGGGTCGCCCTGGCGTCCGGCACGTCCACGGAGCTGGTTGTCGATACGGCGGCTTTCGTGGCGCTCTGTACCAAGAATATAGAGACCACCTGCCTTGTGCACAGCCACACGCTCTGCGGCAAGCTGCTCGGGTGTCTGGGAATCATCCCCAATAACTGTCGTTCCAGCACCTGCGACACCACTGGTTTCCGGGGTATCGGCTGCATCACGCTTTGTTACAACGTGTGCAATGGAACGGCGTCCACCGCGGCGATAAGACTCATCGGATGAGATTGCCTTCTCGGCTTCGCTCGCGATGTGGGTTCCGCCAAGGAGGATGTCGACACCGCGGCCAGCCATGTTGGTAGCAATCGTCACGGCGCCGAGGCGGCCCGCTTCAGCGATGATACGCGCTTCATTTTCGTGGAACTTGGCATTCAAAATGTTGTGCGGAATACCGTGCATCAGACATTCAAGAAGCTCATCCCGCTGGTCTTGCGGCAGACCCAAGCGGTCAGCAAACTTAGCGACGATAGCTGGATCGGTCATTTTGGACACAGAGATTCCAACGGCCTTTGCCACCGGTTCGAGCTTGCGGAGCGTGAGGTCATCAAACTTGGTGATCAGCAGGCTTACAAACTTGCCGTAGTCATCCCCAAGCTCTTTCTTCTTCTCATCGATGGCGTGGCGCAAAATTGTGACCGCGCCGAGGAGCTCCAGCTTTTGGAAGGTGAGGAATTCGCTGACGCGCTCGGACATTTCGATGGAACGCGTACCAACGAGAACAGGCTGCTTGCGGCAGTGAATCTGGAGAATCTCCAGTGCGATGCCACGGAGCTTGGATTCTTCTGTTTTGTAAATGACATCCGCGAGATCCTGACGAACCATCGGTTTGTTCGTTGGAACCTGGACAACATCGAGGGCATAAATCTTACGGAACTCATCCTCTTCGGTCTTCGCTGTACCGGTCATACCGGCAAGCTTTGCATAGAGGCGGAAGTAGTTCTGGATGGTGATCGTCGCCATCGTCTGCTGCTCGTTCTCGATCTTGATGCCTTCTTTGGCTTCTACAGCCTGGTGAAGACCATCCGACCAGCGGCGGCCAAACATAATGCGTCCCGTGAACTCATCCACGATGCAGACTTCAGGCTTGCCTTCCTTACCTTGGCGCACGACGTAGTCACGGTCGCGGTGGAAGACGGCGTGTGCCTTCAGCGCTGCGTTTGCATGCTGCATGTATTGCACGTTTTCGAGTGCTGAAATGTCTTCGACATCAAAGCCCATGCGACGCAGCTGCTTTTCGACATTGACGAGGCCCTGCTCGGAGAAGTGTGCGGTCTTTTGCTTTTCATCCACCACAAAGTCTTTTTCATCCGTGGTGTTGTCGTACTTGTCCTTGGTGTTGTCGTACTTGTCCTTCTTTTCATCGCCACGCTCGAGCATCGGCATGATGCGGGCGAAGACGTAGTAGAGATCCGATGACTTCTCAGCGGTTCCAGAGATGATCAGTGGCGTACGGGCTTCATCGATAAGGTTGGAGTCACACTCATCGATGATGGCAAACCAGTGGCCACGGTGCTGAACAATTTGGTTGCTCGTTGGTGCCATGTTGTCGCGGAGGTAGTCGAAGCCGAGCTCTGCGCTGGTCGCGTAGACGATATCGCAGGAGTAGGCATCACGGCGGTCATAGACCTGGCGGGCGAACTTGAAGCGGTCATCCAAGCCATCTTCCTGAGGATTTGTGTACGTTGGGTCATAGACAAACGTGCCACCGCCCTCGCCGGTTTCTGGCGAGTGTCCTTGGAGGATGCCAACGGTCATGCCTAGGCCATCGTAGAGAGGGGCCATCCAGATGGCGTCACGCTTTACTAGGTAGTCGTTCGCAGTGACGAGGTGAACACCTTTGCCAGCGATCGCGTTGAGGTAAGTCCCGAGCGTGGATGTGAGGGTTTTTCCTTCGCCGGTACGTAGCTCGGAGATACGTCCATCGTGTTGCACCATGCCACCAATAAGCTGGACATCGAAGTGGCGCATTTTGAGGTAGCGCCAGGATGCTTCACGGCAGGCGGCGAAGGCTTCTGGGAGAATGTCATCAAGGGCCTTGTTATAGGCTTCTGTCATTTCCTTGCGGGTTTTGTACTGGGCTTCATCCCCGACAACCTCACGGACACGGGCCCGGAATTCTTCGGTCTTACCTTTTAACTGGTCATCGGTGAGGGCTTTGAACTGCGCTTCAAGGGCATTGACCTTCTCGACGACTTTGCGGTAACGGGCAACATCACGCTCATTGTTATCAAACAGCTTACGCAGGAAATTCATACGGGTACTTTCAGGTGCAACATCAGCCCACTACAGCGGCAAGGCGCGAAGAGGGGATAAAGGGATGGTCATTTTCTTGGCACGCCACGGCTGAACAAGATTCACATTGTTCAGGATTATCGGCGTATTCAGCGTGTCGCTGGAGGTGCGCGAGGAGCGATTCCCGTTCGGGGAATGACCATGACCGGAGTGGGTGCGGTCGCGACGGCTGTGTCTTTGGATGCATCCAATGGACTCCACAGCGTGCGGTCACGTTGTGGCTGAGCCACTTTTGCATTTACGACTGTGGATGGTTTGGTGTCATCGGTGACGGTGCCCGGATGTTCCCCTGGAAGCTGGCTGTGGTGCCAGGTACAGGAGACAAATGCAGATGCTGGGATTGTTGGGCCAACAACGACAACGGTTACTAAAAAGAAGACCCACAGCATCACGATGCGCGGGCGGACAGCCGTATGCACATTGATTTCGCGTGGGGTGACAACCATAACGGAAAATCGTACCATGGACAGGTAGGTTGCCGTTCCCACGCATGTTATGGGATGCGGAACAATTCATGATGTTATTGTCGTAATTGACACGATGTATAAGTCCGGAGTGTGCCGGAAGTTAGGGTCTGAAATGGCGAAACAACAATTAATGCTCGCAACGATTACGCTGCTGGCGCTTGGTGCGCTTACGGGATGCTACCGGGATAAGCCTGTGGCGATGGCGCCGCCTGTCAGTGCTCCACCTCCTGCGGCACCATCGAATGGTGAAGTCTATCAATGGCAGGATGTCCCCAAGGGGCAGGAAATTGTCATCACGCGTGCTGTCTTTGATCAGGGTGGCTACCAGCTGTACGCATCCACGGGTGAGACAATCGTTGTCCCATTCGCCAATCAAAACATGTACGTGATGAAGTTTGGCAAGTCTCAAAGCGGCGGGATGTACTTTGTCAGTGATGGCAGTACACCAACCTTGTATGTACCTAACGGTGCAGGGCTCGAAAATGCAGCAGCGCAAGGTGCGAAGTGGTATCCATTTCCACAGAACTATGCATATTCCCGCCCTGTCTACATGGGACTTGCACCAACTTGGTCTGACTATGTGGCGATGTCTTGGTACCCAGGGATGCTTTACTACGGCGGCTATTATGGTTATCGTCCGTGGATGCCAGGCCTTATGTATTCCCCGATGGTCGGGTTAAACATCAATATTGGTGGACGTCCGTATTACGGCTGGAACAGCTACTCAACCTACTACCGAAGTAACCCAATCGGGCGCGTCGGTTGGAACAGTCGGCCA
>JBEEMN010000447.1:0-2500 GCA_041192625.1 Armatimonadota bacterium | reverse complement strand
ACTCACTTCACACTGGTCGTTGCCAGCGTTGCTTTCACAGTGAGAAGTTGTTGCAAGCCTGATGCCACAGAACGGCACTTTTAGGATGTGGTGCACGTATGACATCGTGTTCGAACTGATTCTTTACCCGTTAAATGTACCTGTTATATTAATCGGCATTAATAAGCACTGGTGCGTCAAGTGATCGCTCATAGGCATCTCTTAGACGGTGTCTAAGTTAGATGATTTGTTAGGTTAATAAACGTAATGGTGAGGCTATGACCACAGAAAAAATATAAAGAAAACTCGATCCATTTGTGGATGCAGTAGTATTCTCAACACACACGGCTGTTTTCCCGAAAATGCTTCCTCGTAGTTCCGACAACTTTATGACGTATTGCCATCAGGAGGTCACATTTGCATAGTCTTTTCTCAATCACCTTTCCATTAATCGCATCCACCCAAGGTCCATCACCCCTCATCGGCGATTGGCAGGGAAAGCTCAACACAGGTGCCATCTCACTACGCATCGTGTTTCACATAAAAGCCGATTCAGCTGGCAAGCTCACGGCTACCATGGACAGCCCGGATCAGAGCGCATATGGACTTCCGGTTGGGGATGTCACAATCACGGACAAGGCGGTCAAGTTCGACCTTCCTGCTGTTAATGGATTGTTTACCGGCACACTGGATGACAGTGGCAAGGTCATCACCGGACGCTGGGAACAAGGGGGAGCATCCCTTCCCATCACCGTCACGCTGTCCGATACGCCCATCGTCCCGGTAAAGCGCCCCCAGACACCCGAGGCGCCGTTTCCGTATACCGAGAAATACATAACCTTCCCTTCGTTGGCAAAAGGCATCACTCTCGCTGGAACGCTCACTGTACCGAAAGGCCCTGGTCCATTCCCAGCGGCAGTCTTTGTAAGCGGCAGTGGCGGCCAGGACCGGGATGAAACCATGCTTGGACACAAGCCATTCCATGTCCTCGCTGACCAGCTCGCACGCCTTGGTATAGCAACGCTTCGCTACGATGACCGTGGTGTCGGCTTGTCAAATGGTGACCAGGCTGTAGGGACATCCAAGGACTTCGCAAATGATGCAGAAGGTGCACATCGCTTCCTCAAGACGGCAGCAAACATCAAACGCACCAAAATCGGATTCATCGGGCACTCTGAGGGTGGCTTGATTGCACCGATGGTGGCTGCCCGCAACCCAGATATTGCATTTGTCGTGATGCTCGCCGGGCCGGGCGTTCCCGGAAAGGATGTCATCCTCAAGCAGTCCGAAGCCATCATGAAGGCGATGAAGGCATCCCCCGAGGAGATCAAGAAAAGTCGTGACTCACAATTCAAGATGTTCGCTGCTGTTGAGGCTGTCGTCCGCAAGAATCCAAGTAATCCTGACCCCAAGAAGCTCGTGGCTGCCCTCAAGAAGGAAACCGATGCCCTCATTGCAGCCTTATCCCCAGCAGAGCGTATAGAAGCGCAGAAGAACCGAGCGATGGTGGATGCACAGGTGCAGCAATTTGCGACACCGTGGTTCCGTTACTTCCTAAACTACGATCCGCGCACAGCCCTCCGCAAGGTCAAAGTCCCTGTGCTTGTGATGAATGGGGACAAGGATCTTCAGGTCATCGCATCCCAGAATGTCCCCGAAGTCGAGAAAGCCCTACGTGCAGGTGGAAACAAGCGGGTAACTGTTCGCCTGATGCGCGGTCTGAATCACCTGTTCCAACATGCAGAAACGGGAAGTCCGCAGGAATATGGCACCATCGATGAAACTTTCGCACCGGAAGCCATTAAGGAAATCGCTGCCTTTATCCGCAGCGTCAATCGTATGAAGTAGCGTTGCATTTCACAACGAAACCCTGATCCACTACTGGGAGATGTTGTAGTCCTGACGCCGTCCAGCAGGGTTGCGACGCTCCCACTCCGAAACAAACTGCAAGCGAGACCGTGCTGCTGTATTCGCCTGATAAACGGCGCCGCGCAACGCACTCAGCTCCGCAAATGCCCGCTCCTCATCTGACATTTGATACACACTCCCCGACATCTGAGCCGGTGCACTCACCTGCGGTGGCGCGTAAATCGAAACACCGGATGACACAGGCGCAGAATTTCCACCAAACCCGGGAAGAGGTGCATCCACTCCACTGCCACCCACGGGCGACCAGCCTTGCTGCGGCCGAGATACACCCGCAGAAGAGGAGCCATTGCGTGCCGCTTCCTCAAAGTCGCGCTCTTTCGCTTTTCCGACTGTAACCATGACAATCGTGCCAATCACCGCCAACACAACGGCCATTCCACCGTGCGATAACACCGGATGCGTCCACCATGGGTCACAGTTAGCACAGCGGCCATCCGTCCCACGACGCATCCCGCAGTCCACACACCAACCACTCTCCATCGCGTAGTTCATAAGAGCGACCCCCGATTACCGTGTGAATGCTTTGGACCTGTAGTCGGTTCGGTGAGATGTTCGGCGAGAGCGTAGACTTCATCCGATGTTGGTGCAGAGA
>JBEEMN010000446.1:0-2500 GCA_041192625.1 Armatimonadota bacterium | reverse complement strand
GCTGGAACCGAGCAAGTGCCTTACCTTTGGTAGGATGCGGTATGAACCGTGGATGTACCATTGAACAAATAGTCACCAGGGGCGTGGAGCTTGGCGCGTATCCGGGAGCAACATTGGTGGTGATGCAGGGCAAGCGCATCATCGCAGATATTGCCATTGGAACCATCGATGGCGCACGCCGCGTAACACCTACTACCCTCTACGATTTAGCAAGTCTGACCAAGCCTCTCGCAACGGCCGCGGTTGTTTCCGACCTTCTGCGCAGTGGCGATGTTCTCCTTTCGCAGACCGTGGGAGAGATTCTGGGTTCGGATGCCGGCCGGCTCAAATCGCGCACCATCCACCAGCTCCTCACACACACAAGCGGCTTACTGCCTCATATTCAGTGCTATGACTTTGGGCTGGGTCTCGATACGGCAGTCGATGCGATTGTGCATTCAGACAGCGAGCCGGCCGGCACGACTTACCGCTATTCCTGCCTTGGCTATATTGTTTTGGCGAAGATCATCAAGGTGATCACAGGACAGTCTTTGGATGTTGCAGCACGTGAGCGCTGCTGGGATCCGCTTGGGTTGGACTCGCTGACATTTAAGCCAAAGGGTCTCGTTGCCCCGACGCGTTCGCTCGAGGGCCCGGAGGGTCATCCGGTAGAGCTGATCGGCATCGTCCACGATGGCAATGCGCGTGGGATTGCCGCGGGTGCCACCGGGGATGTCAGCGGGAATGCGGGATGTTTTGGCACGGCCCGAGATGTTGCGGCTTTTGGATGTGCGGTGCTTTCGGGTGCATGGCTTGGGATGCCTATGTCGAAGTGCTGGCTTACAGATCAGAGCAAGCCGGCCGGGCACAGCATGGCCCTGTTTGCCGGTGCCAACCCGCTGGTTCCAAAGGGCGAACTATTTGGCGATGGCGCAGTCGGGCACAGTGGCTACACAGGGACGGCATTGTTGTTGGTTCCTGAATTGGACACCGTCATCGCGCTTTGTACCAATGCAGTCTATGCGGACAAGGATGCATTTCTTCTCCACAGACGGCGGATCATGAATGTCATTGCGGGGAACTTGTCATAGGCTTGATGGCAGATTGCGATACTGGGTTTCTCAGATGTTGATGCATGATCTAAGCGATGCACGATATACAAGCGGTTGTGATGGCGTGGTGTTTGTGTTCGATGGATTTCGTGTTAGGCGGAATGTTCCGGGTTGATGGATTCATCCATAGTGTTTTGACGGAAATCGACCGATAACGTCGGTGGAGTAAAAGTAATGGGAAGATTGACACTGGATGGTTTCCGCGAGGCAGTCGCGGTTCAAGGATGGAAGATGACTCCTCAGCGCATCGCGATTGTGGAGTACGTGTCCAATTCGTTACATCACCCAACCGCTGAAGACATTTGTATCCATGTCAATGAGCGCTTCCCGATGACATCCCGTGCGACGGTTTACAACACCCTGCACCTCCTGCGTGACTACGGCTTGCTTCAGGAAATCAGTGAAGCGGGCGTCATCCGCTTCGATCCTAATGTCCGGGATCACCACCACTTCATCTGCACTGGCTGTGGCTCTGTCCGCGACATCCCGCAGGAGCTGGTCAATATCAGTTTCTCGACGGAAGCGACCGATTTCGAAGCAAATGACATCGAAGTCGTCGTCCGCGGGCGCTGTGTTGTCTGCAAAAGCCTTGGGAATGTTTTCGTTGCGACAAGCTAAACGCAGTTACCTCACAACCTAAGTAGAAACCGCCCCTCCGGGGGCGGTTTTTGTTTGTAACTGCTTAGCCGTCCAAAACACAAAGCAGTGCTAAACTGGCCACTTTTCTCCAATTATCCGGGCGAGGTACTTACCCTCGTGCTGCAACATTTCAATCAGCTCCGCTGTCCCCTGTGCATCAAGACCAGCGCAATAGTACACAATCGCACCCCAGGCGAGGACCATCACCGTGGCAGCAGGAAGCGATGCCGCTGCAAAGCCTCCCGTAATCGTCCGAGTAAACGATGCCCGCTTATTCAACGCAGCCCAAATCGCTAAGATAATCGTCAGCAGCATTGGAAACGCGATGACCATGCCGGCCGAAATCGCCGCCATCGGGACCATCGAACCCGCCTCACCCGTCATCCCAGTGACCGCACTCACTGTGTAGCCAACCGACATCCCGGTTAGGGCCCCACTCGCAAGCATCGCCACTCCAATACCCGCGACCGCTGCCACAAATGGCCCCGGTGCAAGACGATTCCCCGCTACAAACCGTGGCGTCCGTACAACTGCCGTTGCAATCGCTCCAAGAATAAGCATCCAAACGACATTGGCAAGCAATATGAGGGCGGTTCCCTGCCCGATGGCAAGGCGGGTAACAGACTCCATCCCGTAGATGCCACGATCCGACCCCTTACGGCTTATGTCACGAATGATATCTCCAACTCTAGCTGATTCAACAACACGCTCAGCAAATGCCGCTTCACCGTGTTTCTTGGCAAAATCAACAAAGCGCTTACGATTTATAT
>JBEEMN010000445.1:0-2504 GCA_041192625.1 Armatimonadota bacterium | reverse complement strand
TTACATCCCTGGTCAGCATGTTCTTGGATTGTCGAAGCTCAACCGCATCGTAGAGTACTTCGCAAAGCGGCCTCAAATTCAGGAGCGCCTCACTGAACAGATATACTTTGCCCTGCAGTACATTCTGGGGACGGATGACATCGCGGTGGTCGTGGATGCAATCCATTACTGCGTTCGTAGCCGCGGCGTCGAAGACCACGGTTCGAGCACGGTCACGAGCAAGCTCGGTGGTCGGTTCCGCACAGACCCGGCGCTCCGCGCTGAGTTCATGAGTATTGTCAACAAGCACTGAGAGTGAGTTAATCTGATGCGTACAGCTATTGTGACCGGGGCGACCAAGGGGATTGGGCGGGCGATTGTAGATGCCCTGACAGCGGATGGCTGGCGTCTTGGGCTGGTGGCACGTAATCGCGAGGACTTGTTGCAGTTGGTTGCTGAAACGGATTGTGGACACATCGCGTTTGTGGGCAGTGTGATAGACAGTGCCTTTATTGATGCAACCGTTGATCAAATGGTTGCGGAATTTGGGCACCTGGACGCGATGGTTGCCAATGCGGGTGTTGGGACATTTGCGCCGATTGAGCTGACCACGGATGCGGCTTTTGCCGAAATGATGTCAACAAACGTTACGGGCATGTTCAACTGTGTGCGGGCCGCTGTACGGGTGATGAAGCCGCGCGGCGAAGGCATGATTGTCCCGATGCTGTCGATTGCTGCAAAGAAATCATTCCCGATGAGCAGTGGGTATGTGGCATCCAAGTGGGCTGCGTACGGAATGATTCAGTGCGTTGCGAAGGAAGTCCGTAAGGATGGCATTCGGATATCGAGTATCTTTCCGGGGAGCGTTGCGACGCCTTTCTGGGATGGCATGGGCGGCGCTCCTTGGGACACGGCAGACATGCTCCAACCCGATGACGTCGCGCTGGCTGTGCTTCAGGTTGTGAATGCTCCTGAGACCTGTGTCATCGATGAGCTTCTCGTGATGCCGCCAAAGGGCATCCTTTAGTCTCAAAGTCTAGCCATTGGGGGCGATGACGGCTTTGACCACTTTTCTGGATGCAACATCATCGAGGGCTTGTTGTGTGTCCGCCAGGCGGTAGGTCGCCGATACCGTTGTGCGCCAGTTGAAACGGTCACAGAGGTCTCTGACTGCCTGGACGCCACGGTGAAAGTGGGAGTAATCGGAACCCCAGCAGCCCTGCACGCGAATGTGTTTTTTGTTGATGTCGAGGTGCGGATTGATTCCGATGTCGCCGTTATCTGTGTACTGCCCCACGATGATAACCCTGCCTGCATCTCTGACGAGCTCAAGCGCTAGCTTGACCGCCGACGGGTTACCGCTTGCTTCGATCACGATGTCAGGCCCGCGCATCCCCGTCTCAGCGCGCAGCGCCGCCAGCTCTGACAGGTCATACGCATGGGATGCTCCCATTTTTAGGGCAGCACTGCGACGGCTGCTGACTGGGTCAATCGCATAGACGTGGTGGGCGCCGCTCGCCGCCGCGAGTGCACACGCACTTAGCCCTACGGGACCCGCACCGAGCACTGCGACGCTCGCGCCAATCTTGATGTCCGCGAGGTCGACGGCGTGCAGTGCTGTCGGGAGCCCACAGCCCGCTGCAATCCACATTTCGGGGTCCAAACCCGCCGGCAGCGGGATGGCGATCGCATCCTTTCGCAAGTGGATATGCGTTGACCATCCTCCGTAGAGGCCATCATCGGCGCCAAGCGTGATGCCGTAGACTTTGCGACTCGGACACCGCGTGGATGCCTTTGCGACACGGCAGTGCCAGCACTGGTTGCACGTGCCAACAACATCCAGAAACGTGCACACAGTTCCAATGGCGAGGGGATTGCCATTGATGTCGACGACATTCCCATGGGTTGAACTGATGGTTCCGACAGCTACGTGGCCTGGCACCAGGGGATACGGTACGCCTGCAAGCTTGCCGTGCCAAAGGTGGACATCCGTTCCGCAGACCTCGCTTGCAATCGTCTCAAGGATAGCCTCGCCCTCGCGTAGATTTGGCAAGGGGCGGCTTTGCAGGATGACAGGTGCGTATGGAGCTGGGATGACGGCTGCGGTGGTCATGACGGTGTCCTTGTGGCCGGATGGCGCGAGCTAAACAGAGTAATGAAACGGCATTGGCGTGTCGCTGTGATGTATCCGGCGGCTGCCATGATAAACGGTAAAGCCTTTGTCACCATCATCAAAATGGTCATCCGGAACCGCGGGGCTGTCCCAAACAAAGGAGTAGCGGTTCTGCCCGATGAGGATATCGCTGACACACAGAGCAGCTGGAAGAGTTGTGGTTATGGGGTTTATAGACATCCCAGATGCATCGCTTGTTACGCCAAATGTAGCTGCAAGGATGTCATTTGGTGTCTGCGGCGTAATGTTCTTTGGGATGCCATAGGCTCCATCAACAAAAAGATCTTCAACTGAAGCGAATGGTACATTTTGATGCCCGGAATCCGGAGCCGCCCAGCGAAGGTAGTGCCCA
>JBEEMN010000444.1:0-2507 GCA_041192625.1 Armatimonadota bacterium | reverse complement strand
CGCCAACTTCAAGAACCAGTATAAGGTTGTTGAGTTGACGAAGGGGCAGGAGCTTCAGCTCGCGGATGTGACCGCTGCTGAGGGTCAGCTTCAGGCGAATCAAAACCAGATTGCGACCTTGACGAGTCAGCGTGAGCTGCTTGCTGAGCAGCTTTCGATCGCGCCGAAGCGTCTCTCGAATGTTGAGAACCCTGAGGCAGATGCTCAGATTCAAGGTCTTAAGACGCAGCTGGATGAGCTGGACATGCAGCGGACGATTCTCCTTGAGAAGTACCAGCCGACGAACATCAATGTCGTTCAGTTGGACATTAAGGCGAACATTCTGAAGCGCCGCATCCAGAAAGCCGTCGACACGCTTGGTGTCCGTTCAGCGGTTATCAACCCTGAATACGCATCGACAAAGACCAAAATGGCAGATCTGGACTTTCAAATCCGTGGTCTTCAGGTCCAGTCCCAGCGCCTCGCCGGGAATGTTAGCAAGGCACGTGAGCGGTTGGGGAACTTCCCTAACTGGCAGCTCGAAATGGGCCGGATTCAGCGCGAACTCGAAATGGCACAGAGCGAGTTCAAGATGTATGACTCGAAGATTGCCGAGCTCAAGCTTCGTGAAGAAGCCCGTCGTAAGCCAGCAAAGATTATTTCCCGTTCATCGGTCCCCGGTGCACCAATCCGCCCTAAGAAGCTGCAGAACATCGGACTCGGCGTCCTGTTGGCGCTGTTCTTTGCGGTCTGTTTCGCGTTGCTTCAGGAATACCTGGATGACCGGATCAACTCCCCTGAAGATGTACAGCGTAGTCTTCGTCTCACGGCACTTGGCGCTGTTCCATCTATCCCAGAGGAAGGTCTTCGCCTGATTGCCGGACAAAAAGCGTTCTCGCCGATTGTTGAGTGTTATCGTGGGCTTCGAACCAACCTCGGGTTTGCTAGCATTGATGCGCCTATCCGCAGCCTAGGTGTTACATCCAGTGTGCCAGGTGAAGGTAAGTCCACCACGATGGCAAACCTTGCGATGGCACTTGCGCTCGATGGCAAGCGTGTCATTATTGTGGATGCTGACCTTCGGCGTCCGCAGCAGCACAAGATCTTCAAGGTTGAGAAGAAGCCGGGGCTGACTGACCTTCTGCTTGGAACGGCGACCATCGCTGATGTCCTCAAGGAAACTCCGCTATCGCCGATTCGTATCATCCCTGCGGGATCAACGCCTCCGAACCCGGCTGAGCTCCTTGGCTCTGAGCGGATGCAGCAAGTGATTAACGCTCTACAAGAGCTGGCGGACATCGTTCTCTACGATGCGCCTCCAACGCTTGCTGTTGCGGATGCAACGCTTCTTGCGAGCAAGGTGGATGGCATTCTGTTTGTGGTTGGTGCGGGTGAAACGCGACGTTCCAACGCAAAGCAGGCCATGGATATGCTGCGCCAGGCGCGTATCAACGTCCTTGGTACGGTCGTCAACAAAGCGCCGACCGGCCAGCGTGGTTATGGTTATGGCTACGGTTATGGCTACAGCTACGGCTATGGCTATGGCTACTATGCCTATTCCCAACCGTACGCACCGCAGGTTGGTGAGAGTGCTGCAACAGCGACCATTGAAGCTGCAGAGTCTACATTGCCAAACTGGGAAGAGACCTACCGCAAGCTGCCATTGATGAACGGTGCTCACGGCGTCCCGCGTACGCCTGTGACCGGTGGGTTTACGGTGGCGGATGTCCTTTCGACGAGCGGGACAATCACGGATGAGGGATCACCACATGGTTAGGCGCACATTTGTTCTGAGTGCTGTCGCGGGCTTAATGCTTGCCGGTGTGATGCCGCTTGAGGCTCTCGCACAAACGCAGGCTCATAAGATTGCCGTGGGCGATGAAGTAACCATTAAGGTGCTTGGTGAGGATGAGTATTCCATCGTGGCTACCGTCCGCGGGGATGGCAAGATTACATATCCCTATTCGGGAGACATCGATGTTGCCGGTTTAACTGCGCCTGAGCTTAGAGAGAAGATTCTCGCCATCGTGCGCAAGGAACTAAAGCGCCCTGAGGTTTTAGTTAGCATTCGCGAGCTTCCTCCGCCACAAGTTGGCATCATCGTCATTGGCGCTGCACGTAACCAGGGCAAGATTGGCATCAAAGAAGGCTCCCGCCTCATCGATGTCATCGGGGCTATTGGTGTTATCAACCAGGATCGTCCAGAGTGGGTCACCTGCACCCTCCTGCGTAACGGGATGCCTAAGAAAATCGACTTGGTCAAGCTGCTTGGTCAGCTGGATTTGACGGAGAACGAAGTTCTCCTGGATGGCGATATTTTGTGGTTTCAAGAATTGGACATTGCTAAAACGCATATTCAGGTGCTAGGCGAGGTTCAAAAGCCTGGTCCGATGCCATTGCCAAAAGACCCTGGTGTCCTTTCAGTGCTAGTCGCAGCGGGTGGTGCAACACCCAAGGCACTGCTGTCAAAGGCCATGATCCTACGTGCAGGACAGCAGATTCCAGTGAATCTGTCCACGATTGCGACG
>JBEEMN010000443.1:0-2510 GCA_041192625.1 Armatimonadota bacterium | reverse complement strand
TTTCCTCGAGAAATTCCGTGTAGTTGCGGTCCTGAACAAAGCAAATCTCCTGCGAGTCCGGCTTATTCGCAACCGACAGACCATAATCGCGTGCCAGCTTGCGGGTCACATCCTTGCTCGGAAGCTCGCCCAGAGGCATCGTCATACGCGCAAGTTGGTGCTGCAGCGTCGCATAGAGCGCATACGTCTGGTCTTTCGAGCCATTTTCCGCGCGGCAAAGGACGTGGCGGCCATCCGCTCCAAGCCCATGATGTACACGCGCGTAGTGTCCGGTCGCCAGATAATCCGCGCCGAGAGATGTCGCTTTTTCAAGTAACGCATCGAACTTAATGTAGCGGTTACAATTGACACACGGGTTTGGTGTGCGCCCGCGCTGATAGTCCTTTATAAAAGGCGCGATGACTTTCTCGGCGAAGGGCTCGCGGTAGTTGAGGACGTAGTGGGGAATCCCGATCCGATTTGCTGTGCGGCGGGCATCCTCGACCGCTCCCAGTGAACAACACCCCGCACCCTTAGTCTCGTGTGCCGATTCCTGCCAGATCTGCAGTGTGACACCGATGACATCATGGCCCTGCTCCTTGAGCAGAGCAGCTGCGACGGCGCTATCGACGCCGCCAGACATGGCGATAACTACGGTCTTAGGGGATGACATTGCACCAAAGTATACCAATTCGGAGGCATCGTAATGTGTGGACTGTCTTTGAGTGGATGTCCGTCGGGCTTCATCAGCAATTTTTGAGAAAGGATGTGATTTAAGTATGCATTGATGCGGTTTCCCCTACAGGAATCATCCACATATCCCTATAAAAAGGCCTATCATGGTATATTGGCAACGGCCAGTGGTGGGTACCAAATGGCATTGGGAGGAAGCACGTGACGCATCGCTTCGTTAAGTTCGGGTTCGCAGGCATTGCAGCTTCGCTGAGCCTTGGAAGTCTGTTGGCTGGTTGTGGCGGTGGAGGTGTGGATCAGGATTATCTCGATTCCAGCTCCCGCGCACTTATCGGAACATACAGCAAGACTAGTATTTCTGCGCTTGGCACACGGGTTACCTGTGGTGATGCCAGCAGTGTCGTTGGAGACCCTAAGACAGAGCTCAAGGACCGCAATGTGGTCATCGATGTCTGTACACCAACCGATACCATCACCTTCTCCGAAGATGGCCGCTACGCGATCAAGTCGTATGGCGGAACAGAAGCCGGAACCTTTACCCGTGACAACCAGCGCCTTGAGTTGGTCCGTGACACGGAAAATGGTACCGCTCTGTCAACTCCATACCAGAAGACGGTTTACACCCTTTCTGGAAACAGCACAGACCTCGTCTTCACCCCAACCGCTCAACCGGTTGGCTACCAGAAGATTGATCCAGCTGGTGCTGCATTCAACGTGGACAACACGCCTAACTACGACAACCTTGCTCCAAAGGCAAACTTGGATGGCACTCTTGCAATCCTTTGGTTGCCAAATGCAGACTGCAAGCCTGTTCTCAAGAGCAACCTGTCCATTGTTCCTGAACTGATTGCGGATGCCAAGGAAGCTATCGATGCCCGTGGCTTCTCCAAGCGCTACGTTGTGACGTACACCTTCGGCAAGAAGTAATACGCATCGGTTTGGAAAATGTGCTAGCCCCCGCCTCCGGCGGGGGCTAGCTTGCATTTAAGTCGCGAAACGCTTGAAAATATTTTCAACCCTTAACAACCCTGTACATCCACCGGCCATCGCCGGTGAACGCGATGCACGTTTCACACATGGCGATTCGAGTATATTGATGCCATGCACAAATCCAGCATCTCCGCAGGGCTCACCTTGGCACTCCTGTCTGCATTCCAAACATCCACCTTGGCTCAGACAACCGCAACCTACCCCCTAACCCCACGCGTACTCCAGCTCATTGGGAAGCTGACACTGGATGAAAAACTCTCTCTCGTTCGCGGTGGCGAAGATCCAAACAACCTCGGACAGGCTGGCTACATCCCCGGTGTGCCGCGGCTTGGTATCGGGCCGCTCCGCCTCGCAGATGGCCCAGCAGGGATTCGGGTAACGAAACCCGCAACCGCGATGCCGGCTCCTGTTTCAATGGCTGCCACGTTCAACCCGGACATCGCCCGCCGCTTCGGGGCCACCGTTGGCAAAGAAGGCCGCGCTCTCGGCCAGGATGTCCTCCTTTCCCCGATGGTCAACATCGTGAGACAACCCGGTGCCGGACGTAACTTCGAGACCCTTGGTGAAGATCCACTGCTCGCCGCCTCCCTTGTCGCCGCACAGGTCAAAGGCGTTCAGCAAAATGGCCTCATCGCTACCGTCAAACACTTTGCCGCGAATAACTTCGAACAGGGCCGGATGGGGGTAAATGTCCTCATCGATGAACGCACCTTGAACGAAATCTACCTCCCGGCCTTCACCGCAGCGGTCAATGCTGGCGCTGGTTCCGTGATGGGAGCCTACAACAAAATCAACGGCACGTATTGCTGCGAAAACAGCGCGCTCCTCGAAACAACCCTGCGGCAGAA
>JBEEMN010000442.1:0-2510 GCA_041192625.1 Armatimonadota bacterium | reverse complement strand
CATCTCGAAGAAGTAGTCACTGGCTACGCAAGGTAATCCCCCTCCCGTCAGGTTTTCTGGCGGGAGGGGTTTTTATGCTGGCTTCTTCACCGGAGGAAAGAGCTTCGCCATCAGGAATTTGTCGATACGGTTCATGAGAGGGGTGATGGCAATGGCGAGGAGGAGGGGGAGGGTGATGGTCGTGATGTAGACGGTGATGATGGGTAACCGCAGCCGGTCGGTGATGCCCGCAAGGTAGTGTGCGTGCAGATTGAACTGCATATGAAACAGGAAGTAGGCATAGGAAATGTCGCCAAGCCACTTCAGGGACTTTCCATATTGCCATTTGGGGCTGCCAAACTGTGTGTTACCTAGGAAAACGATAAGCAGAATGGCAAACGACTGCAGCCATAGAAATGGACCGCGATCGAGCTGTGCCTGACCAGTGATGATGACGGCTGCAAGGCAAAGATTTAGCCAGCCTGGAATACGTTTTTGCGCGCTTAGGCAAGTTAGAATTCCGAGTCCAAACCAAGGCCAATGTTGGAAAAACCACGTCGTTCGGATGACATGGGGTGCGATTGCCATACATGCAATGCTGACGATGATGGTTGTCAACGCGAGTACGGTATCCCGCTTTGCGTGATCGCTAACTGCGTTGTAAACAAACATCACCACCAAGGCAAACAGCACATAGAGCTGAAATTCGATGCAAAGCGTCCAAGCTACGCCACCGATGACATCCGAGCCTGCGACACGTGGGATGTAAAGCAGATTACAGATGAGCTCGAGCGCACTGGGAAGCGGTAGTGGCAACCCCTGACGTAATGCGGCTCCGCATCCGACAAGCATCACAAATGCAATAGACAGCCACCATGTCGGTGAGAGTCGAACAAAGCGCCTTGCGAGAAAATGCCAGGTTCCACCTTGGCCATTAATGTACTTTCCAATCACCAGCATGTTGACAAAGCCACTTAGCCAAAAGAGAACGGGTACACGAATGGCTAGTCCGTAGGTCAACAGCTCTGCAAGCGGGCGTAAACCCGCCGCATCGTAGCGTTCATGAATAAAACTAAATCCGTAGGAATGCCCCATCACAACGCCGAGAATGCAGATTCCCCGGATGGCATCGAGGAGCGGGAGACGCTTACCGTCCACTTATGACCTTCTTTGGGAAGAGTTTTGTCATCAGGAACTTGTCGATGCGGTCGAGCATCCGCTTGGCGATGTAAGCAAAGCCCATCGGGAGCATGACCACGACCGGATAAGCAAACCAAAACGGGAGGTGTAGCTTCTCGAAAATGGTCGCAAAGAGGTTACTGTGGCGGACAAATGGCATATGTAATAGATAGTAGGGATAGGACAGGTCGCCTAGAAATGTCAGGGACTTGCCGATGCCGAAGTGTTTCTGCCCAGCTATTGGATGAAACGAGATCGTGATCGCAATGAGAATAACTGCCGTCAAGACGGTCAGGTGTGTCAATCCTGTCCACGGGAGGCAAGCGAGCATGCACCCTGCAAGGATGATCGCTGGCCACGGGCTACACCGTCGATAGGATGCCAAGTAGTTCAGCGCTCCAAGGGCAAACCATGGCCACCAGGATGTGAACCAAATTCCTGTATCGAAGCGATTTCCAAAGATGGCGCCAGCCAACCCCGTAACTAACAGGACATTTCCGAGTAAAGCGTGAACCTTTTCCTTTGCGACTCGCCTGACAATGCTCACGATACTGATGACCATTAAGTAGAGCTGAACTTCGATAAACAGTGTCCAGCCGACGCCTACTTCCGTGTACTGCTTGAAGATAAACGGAGTGTAAGTAAGGTTGGTTAGCCACTCAATCGGGGACATCCCGCGCGGAAGTTGTTTATGAAGTGCAGCGGTGACGATTGAGACGCAGATTGAAAAAGCAATGCCAAACCACCATGTTGGCGTGATTCGGATCATCCGACGCTGGAAAAAACTCCATAAATTGCGCTTTGCATCAAAGTAAGGCTGCATAACCATCATGATGACGAAGCCGCTCAGCCAGAACAAAACAGGAATCCAGAGGACCGCAGTACCTACAACTTTAGCAAATCCTGAAAAGCCTGCTTGGTCATAACGATCCGAAATCCAGCTCGCTCCGTAGGCATGGGTCATCACCACGCCAAGCACCGCGAGGCCCCGAACGGCATCCAGAAGTGGTATCCATTCTCGCGTCGACTTGCTGGTACTCTCCGCTTGCTTCACAACTCCCTCAGTACCCAAATCACATCGCTGCTACTCGCCGGCAGGGATACTGCCCGTCGCCTTTGGCTTGTCCGCTAACTTCTTTGCAATCCGCTCTTCGAGGCCGCCTGTCCATTCCTGGCGCTGCATTTGCATTAGGCGAATGTCATTCCGCCCGGCGACCACCATGATTCCGAGCACGGCGGGAACCCCGATGATGACCGCGACGAGACCAGCCCCGCGGAATGCAAATGCAATCATGCGGGAAAAGCTCGCCCGGCGCTGAATCCCACCGGCAATCAGCGCACCAATCAACACA
>JBEEMN010000441.1:0-2512 GCA_041192625.1 Armatimonadota bacterium | reverse complement strand
CTCGGAATGCAGATACCTTCTTCCACTACATGACGCTCGCGACCATGCGGGATGGCTGGGGTTTACCTGTCCTGATCTCAATGGAGAAGCATCTCTCAAAGTGGTTTAAGAACGATACCGTAAGACGCTTTCTTGCCTACCAAACCCTTTTTCTGGGAAATGCTCCGAAGGAAACTCCCGGCGTTTTTTCAGCCATGAACTACGTGGATTTCGCCATGGGAGTGCATTATCCAGATGGTGGAATCGGGGCCATCGTTACAGCGATGGCGAATATCATCACTAAAGCCGGTGGGACAATCACGACAGGCGCCGATGTGAGCTCTATCAATATAGAAAGAGGCTCTGCGCGGTCCGTCACGCTCACCGATGGTCGGGTAATTGATGCTGACATCGTTGTGGCGAACTCTGATTATCACCATGTGGAATCTGTTCTTCTCCCAAAAGAGTCTCAGAGTCTTGATCAAAACTACTGGTCCAAGAAGCGGCCAGCACCAAGTGCGGCCATTCTGTATCTGGGTATACGCGGTGAAGCGCCGATGCTTGAGCATCATACTCTTTTGTTCCCGGATGACTGGGATTTGAGTTTTTCAGAGCTCTTCCACGGACATTCCTTGCCGACAGATCCGAGCATCTACGTCTCCTGCCCAAGTAAGACAGATCCAACGGTTGCACCGAGCGGCCATACAAATCTGTTCATTCTGATGCCCTGTCCGACTGGACTAACGTGGACACCGGATTTGAAGCGGGAGTGTACTGAGCGGTTACTCGATATTCTTGAGCAATCCTTTTCCATCGATGGAGTTCGGGATCGCGTAGTCGTTCAAAGGTTTTATTGCGGCGAGGATTTTTCCAATGACTACTGTGCATGGCTTGGGAATGCGCTTGGTGGTCAGGCGCACACTTTATCGCAATCCAGCTTTATGCGTCCGCCAGCTCGCAGCCGGAAAGTGAAAAACCTGTTCTTTGTCGGAGCGGGTACAAACCCGGGAATAGGTATGCCAATGTGTCTGCTGTCAGCAGAAATGCTGGTAAAACGCTTGTTCAAAACTGGTGGACCAGGCCTCCTAAAACAGCTTCCTCGTATCTAACTGCCACGCAATTAGCTTTCACCAGAATTA
Organism: Armatimonadota bacterium; assembly: GCA_041192625.1. Classification (GTDB taxonomy): domain Bacteria; phylum Armatimonadota; class Armatimonadia; order Armatimonadales; family Armatimonadaceae; genus CAIRTT01. The sequence continues at coordinate 1,394 of JBEEMN010000441.1, read as the reverse complement.
GAAACACCCCACTAAACGAACATGTAAAGTGGGGTGACTCGACAAACAGTAGTTGACCTAGTCTTCTAGGAGTTCCTGTTCTTTAGTCTTCGCTAAAGTATCAAGCTCGCCCATAAACCGATCCAGAACCTTCTGGATGTCCTTTTCAACACGCTTGACATCGTCTTCAGTGAGCTCATCATCCTTCTTGGCAGCATCAATACCATCACGTCGGATGTTCCTAAGGGAGACTCTAGCGGCTTCAGTCTTCTGACTTAACTGCTTTACGAAGTCCTTACGGCGATCCTGTGTGAGTGCAGGAACATTAAGCCGAATGGTCACACCATCGTTGTTAGGATTCATCCCCAGATGCGAGTTGTTGATTGCTTTTTCAATCAGAGGCAACGCACTGGCATCCCAAGGGGTGATCAAGAGAACTCTTGGCTCAGGAGACACAACCGTACCGAGCTGATTTACAGGCATCGGTTGTCCGAAATAATCAACGCGAAGGCCATCCAGCATTGCAGGGCTGGCACGCCCAGCGCGCAGAGTATTGAAGTCTGCCTGTGCAGATTCAATCGACTTACGCATGCGTGACTCAGAATCCTTCAGAATGTCAGAGACGTTCATTGCTTAATCCTTCCAACGAGTGTACCGATTGGTTCACCTTCAACCGCACGCTTGATGTTACCGGAGATTCCAATATCAAAAACAATAATTGGAAGGTCATTTTCCATACAGACAGCAAATGCAGTCAGGTCCATCACCTTGAGCTTGCGCTCAATCGCTTCATCAAAGGACAGTGTTTTATACGGCATCGCATCCGCGTGTTTACGTGGATCCTTGTTATAGACCGCATCTGTACCGTTCTTTGCCATAAGCACGACATCAGCGCCTAGCTCAACGGCTCTCAGTGCCGCGGCAGTGTCTGTTGTAAAGTATGGATTGCCCGTACCTGCAGCGAGGATCACTACGCGACCTTTTTCCATGTGACGCATGGCGCGCCGCCTGATAAATGGCTCGGCTATTTGCGGGATAGGGATTGCCGTTTGAACACGGGTCTGAACATCCAGCTTTTCCAGACTGTCCTGCAATGCGACAGCATTGATGACTGTCGCCAGCATCCCAGCATAGTCAGCCGACGTCCGTTCCATACCTTCACCGGCAGAAACCGCGGAGCCACGAAGAATATTGCCACCGCCCACGACAATTGCTACCTGTACACCTGATGCAGCGACTTCGGCAATTTCGTTGGCTATCTTCTTGATGGTTTCTGGCGAGATTCCATAACCCTGCTCCCCGGAGAATGCTTCTCCGGAGAGCTTTAGAAGCACACGGCCAAACCTTGGCCGCGAGTCATCGGGAATCATTCGGCAGCTTGCTTTGGCGTACCTTCGCCAACCTCGAAACGGGTA
>JBEEMN010000440.1:0-2513 GCA_041192625.1 Armatimonadota bacterium | reverse complement strand
GTGATGCTTCCAGACTCCGTATGGATATGTATTCCAGGTGTGGATGCAACGCTAAGGGTCACGCGTGCGGATGCGCCGGTGTGGATTCCCACACCGTCAAGGGTGATGGATGTTGTCACGCGTCCGTTTGCCCGAGCTGTGCTTCAAGGGCTGCGATTCGCGCAATAAGGCTGGCGACCTGCTTCTGAAGATCCGGTCCATGCATCATCGATGCATAGGCGCGCATCGTGTCACGGTGCGGACGTGCCGGGCTGCCCGATACAAATGTGCCCGCAGGAACATCGCGTAGAACAGCGGATTGCGCACCGATTACTGCGTGCGCCCCGATTTTGACTTGCTCCTTGACGCCCACTTGACCGGCAATGATGACATTGTCAGCAATCTGCACACCGCCGCCTAGGGCGACCTGTGCAACGATTAGGACATCTTCACCGACCTGACAGTTATGTCCAATGTGCACCATATTGTCGAGCTTTGTGCCATTTCCAATTCGAGTGGCTCCGGTTTTAGCCCGATCAATGGTTACATTTGCGCCGATTTCGACATCTGAGCCGATGATCACGTGTCCAATTTGTGCCACTTTACGGTGATGACCATCAACTTGGAGGTAGCCAAAGCCATCCGCCCCTAGGACAGCACCGCTGTGTACGATGGTTCTCGCACCGATCAGCGTTCCGTGGAGCACAGAAACATTTGGATGAATGACAACACCATCAGCGATTTCAACATCGGCGCCGATATAAGCCAGTGGGAATATTGTGACGTTGTTGCCGATACGAACATTGGATCCGATGACTACATTTGCACCGATGGCGACATTCTCACCAACGGTTACGCCTGATTCGAGGACAGCCGTTTCATGGATTGAGCGTTCGACCTGAACGACAGGCGCGAAGAGATCGAGTAGCTGCGTAAAAGCGAGACGCGGGTTGTCGACGGTGATGAAGACTTTTGCACCCACGCCAATGGCTGGGCTCAGAGCAACGACATCGTGCCGATTGGGAACGAGAATCGCACTGGCTCCGCTCGCGTGAGCATCCCGGATGAACTTATCGGACTCAGCAAAGGTGATGTCGCCGGTTTGCGCATCTTTGATCGATGCCACACCGACAATTTCAATATCAGGGTCACCGAGAACGGCGCCCTGTACTAGACTGGCTAACTCACCTGCTGTACGCATTTGCATTTCCATCACCAAATAAACCGTCGCTCCCTGATAAGAGCAGCTTTCATAAACTGCGTCTTATCGGCACGTGCCGAAGAGCGATCGAACACCGCAATCCAGCCATTCCGTCGTGCGGTGTCCTGAACATAGTCAGCCACTTCACGGCGAATCCTCTGTCGGTAGCCCGTATCTGACACGTCAAATACACGCTTCCGCGATTGTCCTGGCGTCATTGCCGATGTCCGATGCCGAAGCACCGGTTTGGACGAACCAACATCCCCCATTGCAGTATCGGCAGTTGAGAGGATTCTCTCAACCACATCACCGACTTCCTGCTGCCTCACCGCTGACTTGACATCTACCGGTACTGCGGATTCCGCGGAATCCAACCGTTGCCGAAGGCGTGTCGCCGCGGTGTCCTGAACAGCTTTCATCGCTGAAGTCTGCCCTTCCACGACCTTAGACAACTGATCATCACGAATAGTCGCAAGTCTTTGTATTTCTTTTTCTAGAGCATTCCGGACAATCTCTGCCCGGCTCCGTACATAGATTGGCCGCTCGCCGCGAGGATAGGTGACCACAACCTTGAGGGTGCCATTAGCGGACTTTTCGATGTGCGCCGTGGTTCCAACGAAGCGCGCGCGTTCGGATGCCGCGACATCTGCGGGGAGTTCTGGGACGGTTTGGTCTGCAAGCACTGCAGCTTCACTAGCCATTGCGACTTGGAGCAGCCCGATAGCACCATCGGAAATGTAATCCGGAAAGATCGCTTTCTGTGCCTTTGTAACGAACTCAGCTTCTTCCAGCGCGAGTTGTTGGCGTTCTTCAACTTCAATCCGTGTCCGGAGGGTATTCAGGGTGGTTTGCCGTGCGGTTTCCGTTTCCTGTCGAACGCGGCGCAGGCCTGCTACTCCGGATTGCTCAAGGACTGCACGTGACTCAGTGAGGTCATTTGTGAGCGTTTTGGCACGGTTATCCCAGGCCTCAGCAGTGAACTCGGAGACAGGATCACCCGGTGGAAACAAACCTTGTGCCGGGAGGCTGAGATTTACTGTGCGCCGGGTGACTGGTTGAACGGTTGATATTAGGCTGTCTAAATCAACAAACACCCGGATGCCAGTGGCATCCGGTGTCTGTTTACATGCAGCCGTGGAAAGTGCGATTAGGCACGCCGCCAGCAGCTTACTTCTGGAGGACTTTAAGGACATCTGCCGTGATATCCAGCGATGCGTAAATCACAAGTCCGGAGTCGAACACGAGTGCAAGGTTCTTTTCCTTGGCAACCTGCGCTACAACTTCACGTACCTTGACGGCAAGCTGCTCTTCGAGCTCAGCGGCTTTGACATCC
>JBEEMN010000439.1:0-2872 GCA_041192625.1 Armatimonadota bacterium | reverse complement strand
ACGGCATTCTTTCTGAACTGGGAGCAGCTGCGCGATCTGGCAGGTCCAGGTTTTGTAGATGTAGGCTGTCACCTCGCGGAAGCCATCGAATCGGGTTCCGATGAATGGATTGCCGACCGTGCCATCGAGCACCGGGAATTTGCCGATGCAGACTTCACATTTGTCTACCTCGGCCACACGGATGAAGTTGGGCATCGCCACGGCTGGATGTCACAGCCCTACCTAAATGCCATCGCGGGTGCGGATCGCTGCATTGCGCGCATTCTGGATGCTTGGCAAACCGCGGGCTGGCTGGAGAATACGACGGTCTGTATTGTCAGCGACCACGGTGGGCACGAGCGGACGCATGGTACCGACCACGATGATGACATCTTGATTCCGTTTATGCTGAGTGGTGCGGGAATAAAGCGCGGGGTTTCACTCCCGGATGACATCCGGGTCTTCGACACATGCTGCACCCTCGCACATCTCCTTGGACTTCCACAGGACCGAACCTGGGAAGGCCGTGTCGTACAGGAAGCGATGGTGAGCTGAGATGGGTGATCCACTGAAGGAAGGTAAGCTCGCGCTTGGCGTGCTCTCTCTGGTTGCGGCAACAACGCTTGGCGTGCTGGTCTTCACCGGCGGCGTAAATCTAGGCGAGTACAACCCATTTCCTAAAAAGCGCGCAATCACCGACATCGAGCGGCTGGAGCAAATGCGTCTTGACTTTGCGGAGGGACGCTTTGATGCCTCCCTCGCAACGGCAAATTACCTGATGGGAACCATGCTGGATAACCCGGAACCTCCCAAGCTTGCGATTGCTTGCTATCTTCGTCTCCATCAGCCTGGGAAGGCCCGTGAGATTGCGCGCAGCTGGGTGCTCCGTTCCCCGGATGACTTTACGTTTCAGCTGGCAGAAGCCCAGTCCAGTATGGAGATGGGTTTGATTGATGAGGCACGCGAAACGCTTGAGCGTATCCGGAAAAGCCCAAAAGCCGCTCCGCTGGAAAAAGATGCAGCGCTTGCGATGATGGTTCAGACGGACCTCGTGGGTGTGGCAAAGGCGGGAGCACCGCCGGCAGCCGACCCGATGCCCGAGAGGCCAGCCGGTCGTCCCCCGTGGCTCGACATGAAGCCAGATCCAACGGACAAGCTCCGCACTGGCCGAACGCGGTTTAAATCTGGAGGCGAGCCCGGGCCGATTCGCGGAGGGGATGACTAAGCAGAGATGGTGATGGTCGCGGTGGGTGTATGGATGGCGCCATCCGAGGAGCCCGTGATGATCCGCGGCGTCTTTCCGGTTTGTTCTGAATAAAGCCGTGCGATTTCCGCCGGAAGTGAGCGTGCAAACTTTCGCTGCACGAGGACACAGACCGTGCCGCCACTACCGCCGCCGGTGATTTTCGCGCCAGCAACGTGACCCGTGATGGCATGTTCCATCGCGAGGTCGACCAATAGATCCGTCTCGGGCGTTCCGAGCCCACAGGCAGAGTATGAAACATGGGCATCAATCATGTATGCGCCAGCGGCCTTGAATGCCTCTTCGGTGCCATCCTCGACGCAGTCAATGAATGAGCGCACGCGGCGATCTTCATAAATCGGGTGCTCGGATGCAGCACGTACCCGGTAAGTGACATCGGGGTTGACCTTGGTCACCGTATCGGCGATGCCGCCGTAGCGTGCCAGAAAGTCCGCACCAAGCATCCGTTCCGGGAGCGGCTCTACCGCCGTAAACGAGCGGTACCACTCAATGTGGCAGCGGCAGAGGTAGTTGTTGAAGGTCTCGCCGGCGCGTTCGCTGATCATCCGGAGGCCCATAAACGCGCCGACGCGCGCCTCGGTGTAGCCGTGCCCACTGACACTGTGTTTCACGCCAGAGTCGATTCCAAAGACAGCCCAGTCTTCGGGGAGGCGGCTCGTCCCTTCGATGGTGTGCGGCTGACATTCGAGACGCAGCAGAGCATCCTTAATGCCTGACACACAAGTGACCTGGTCCATGATGCCGCATGGGGCATCGAGGAGGTCATTCTCAACCCGTTGGCAAAGGCGAGCCATGGTCATCGGTTCCATTTCGGCGCCCACGGCTCCGCAAATGGATCGCATCGTGGCAACTTCCACCGCAGCGCTGCTCGAGACGCCGGCCCCTACCGGGACATGCGATGAAACAAAAAGCTTCCAGCCCTGCCCCTGGGGGGTATAGCCAGCTTCGGTTGCAAAGAGGACGGCCCCTGCGAGATAGCCAGCCCACTTTTGAGGTTTTGGTAGCGAGCGCAGATAGGCCTGGAGGCTTGCAACGCTTTTGCAGACATCGAGGGGGAAAGCGACTTCGGGGTCTAAACCGTTTGCGGCAGCATCCGCGGTACGAACAACAATTGTCTGATCGTTGGTTCGCTGCGCGGCAACGCCCAGAGAGCCGCTATAGTCGGCGATACCGCCCATAACATCCAGCCGACCCGGTGCGCGGGCGAGGGTGACATCCCCTGGAGCGAAGTACTTCGCAGCCAAAACGATGTCTTCAAAGCGCATTAAGTCGGTGTGCATCATGGGCGGAATCGATTCTGTCCCAAACGGGAATTATGGGTGGAAGGTAGCTCCACGGGTGTAGCTGCCATCCGCTTCGCGGACATACTCACGCAGCTCGCCATTGCCGATTTCAATGCCAGGTGCGGCTTCATCGGACATACCCTCGAGGTGCTTTACGAGTGCGCGGAGGGAGTTTCCATGCGCTGCGATCAGGACTGTCTTGCCTTCGGCAAGGGCTGGCTCGATGGACTCTGCGAAGTATGGAAGAACGCGCTCCGCGGTGTCTTCAAGGGATTCGCCGGCGGGTGGGCGCTGAGCGTAGCCACGGCGGACAGCCTGGATGGCATCTTCTCCGTACTTGGCCTTC
>JBEEMN010000438.1:0-2528 GCA_041192625.1 Armatimonadota bacterium | reverse complement strand
GCGCTCATCCACGAGGATGTTATTGAGGTTCAAGTCGCCATGGGTGATGCCTGCTGGCCAGTCCACCGTGAAATCGAGATGTGCATCGTAGCGATGTTTGATAAACCAGTACGGATTGAGAACATCCCGGCCAAGCACCTCGGAATACACCTTGGGGGTATCCGGATCAATTCCAAGCACATCGAGTCCAAGCTCAGGAAGCGTACGGAAGAGCTCACGGGGATCGTGGTCACGGAATGGCTGCACGGGTTGAATCCGCGCTTGTCCGTACCAGGGTTCCAGGACATTTTCGGTCGTTTGCTCGATGATGCCAATCGCTTGATCGATATCGCCATTAAGGTAGATGTCTTCGAGCGGCCGGAGCTTTGATTCCACTCCAGTGATGCCAAGAAAGTTGTAGCGCAGGCCGGCAAAGTCGCCGTGTGCCGCCTTGCCAAAGAGCACGGTGGAGTTGTTCAGAATAAATGGCCGTACTGCCAGACGGTACGCCTGCTCTTCACGCATCGTGATCGCATACGGACTTATCTTTAGCACCGTTGGCAATGTGCGCCGGCCATCGCGATCATAGGTATCGGCTGCAAATGTGGATGCCGTAAAGCCTCCCGTAAGGCGTGTCAGGCGAACGCGTGCTTCATCAGTGAAGATAGAGCGGACAATCAGCTCCCAGCTCGGATGCAGCGGCTCCGCGACATCGATTTGGAGGCGGTCTTCAGCCCCATCCCGAACCGCCGGATTGCTCTCAAACCAGATCCGAAGACCGGAAAGCTCCGTGTTTGCATCGAGAGTCTGCACCGTCAGCTGCGTGGCTTCTCCCAGTGCTGTCAACGATGCCATAAAGTCCTGAGGGGCTGCCTGCAGCTGACTTTCAGTTCCTATTAGCGCCAAGCAACGCAGCGGCGCAACACTCCCGCCCATCGCCAGAACGACCGCCGCCTTACCGTCGACAGAGCAATGAATCACTGCAAGATAGCTATCTCCACCTCTGGATGCAGCAAAATGCATCAGGTCTCGATCCAGTTTTCCAACGCGGATGCAACGGGATAAGTCGTAAATGTGGGAACCACTGCCTGACAGTGAGCAGGCTGTAAGAACATATGCATATGTCCGCTCTGGTGCAACACTTGCTAAGACATCCGTCTCACCACTCGGTAATTGCACTGCAATCACCTCACCCGTGGATATCAACGTACCAGTAGCATCCCACTTAACCGTTTCGCCAGCCGCAAAACCACCGATTCCAAAAGCAAATCCTAATTCTTTGAGACTGATAGGAAAAACGTTTGGCGTCCCCGTTGTTGCATCGTTCGTCGCACCGAACTGCGTAATCACCAGCGGAGCTGTTCCATACGAATGCTGATAAACCGCACCACTCGGCGTCATGAAGCCACTGGGGAGATGAGCAGCACCGCTGTCGGTGAGAACTTTTGCGGCATCATCCACCGATGCACAGAGCTCCCAGTGTTCAAGCAGGCCGGTCACACTGAGAATGTCGCGGACATTTGATGTCATCCCAGTCACAATCGGCTTTTGTCCCGTGGCCCGCAACGCTTTATCGAGCTTGAGGAGTGAGCGGATTCCGATGCTTGAAATGTAGTCGACACCGGTGATGTCAAAAATCATCGGAATGTGAGACTGTTCCGCAGCCCATGTGTCCAGAACACCCGCACCCGTGGCATCCAAGCGGCCAATCAAGCCAAGAACCTCGACGCCGGTGTGCATCGAAACAGTGATGGAAAGGGACATGTTACGAACGCTCCTGAAAACCGATTAGTCACCGCCAGCCGTATTCTACTGGCTTGCTTGCTACGGGAATGCTGGGTATTGAAGCATTATCTCTGTACCCTGCGCCGGAGGTGCACGGGATTTGTACATACCCCAACAGCGCATGAAGTTCCGCTCACTTCGTCGACCTTGTCATCAAATAGACTACTTAAAGGTTACCGCTCCAGTCGCGGTGTCCATTGTCGCCAGCGGGCCCACCGGTAGCGTAAGGCGCCTCGGGATATGGCCATACGGGTACCCGGTATAAATCGGAATGTGCTTTGCGACCAGCATGTCCGCAACAAGCGGGACTTTTTCGATGAGCTCAGCGTTTTTGATATCGTCATCCGTGTTGAAGCTGCCTAAAACAACCGCACTTACCCGGTCCAGGATTCCCGCGAGCTTGAGGTGGTTGAACATCCGGTCGATGCTATAGACATCCTCACCAATATCTTCAAGGACAAGAATAGCACCGTCAGATCCGGGAAATACGGCGTCCCGATGGCTTCCACGAGTAGCGACATACACACGGGAATCAGCCGGCCCGTGATGGTCGCCGGGTTCGGACGCGAACCAAAACTGCTGAGTTCTGTGCCATCCGGCGTCAACAGGCTGCCTACACCACCGTTACCCGTGAGCGTTCCAATGGCATCGAAAAAACTCTGCGCCGAAAACGCATCTAGGGATGCTTGACCAAAGCCATCCCCAGCCGAGCACATAATCCCGCTAAAGCCCACAATCCCGGTCTGGGCGAGGATACCGAGGTT
>JBEEMN010000437.1:0-2532 GCA_041192625.1 Armatimonadota bacterium | reverse complement strand
GCGCATGTAGGCGTTGGGGACATTTTCGTCGTGGCTGGGCAGAGCAATTCGGCAAATCATGGCGAGGTGCGCCAGCGCGTGCAGTCTGGGAAAGTTGTCACATTTGATGGCTCAAAGTGGCAGCTGGCAAACGACCCGCAACCGGGTGCCAGCGGCGATATGGGTAGCTTTATGCCGCCGCTTGGGGATGCGCTTGTCGCTCGTTTTGGTGTGCCGATTGGCTTTATCGCATGTGGGATTGGGGCAAGCAGTGTGCGTGAGTGGCTGCCTGCCGGGAGTACATTTCCGAACCCACCGACGATCGAAGGTAGGGTGCGGCGTTTGCCGGATGGGAGCTGGGAGTCGAAGGGTGAGGCGTACGCTATGTTCATTTCCCGCATGTCCGATGTTGGCAAAAATGGATTTCGCGCAGTGCTTTGGCATCAGGGTGAGAGCGATGCCAACCAAGCTGATACATCGAGGACGCTTGCCGGAAACCTCTACCAAAAGTACCTCACGCAGCTGATTCAGCAATCACGCAAAGCCATCGGGTGGAATGCCCCTTGGTTTGTCGCGCAGGCGAGTTATCACATCCCGGGGGATGAAGGCTCAGACGATATCCGTAAGGCGCAAGCCGCTGTGTGGAAGGACCGGATCGCCCTTCAGGGTCCAGACTCAGATGCCGTGAAAGGAAACTATCGAGATAATGGAGGCAAAGGCGTGCATTTCAGTGGGCCTGGGCTACGCGAACATGCGGCCCGCTGGTTCGAGAAAGTCGCCCCTTGGCTGGCGAAGCAATAAATCAGGGAATGCGTTCGATGCCCACATTGTCAATCAGGACCTGAATATCTCCGGTGCCTTCGAGGGTGAATGTAAGCGTATGCCGGCCATCAGTGAGGGTAATGTCAGGGATAACATAACGCCGCCAATCCCTCCTGAATTCTGCTGGAGTGATGGCGTGTACACGTTCTCCATCGATTGAAATGTGCAGCGTTCCAGCTACCCCGCCGCGCCGTAAAACGCCATCCAGCGCAATCCGGTACGTCCCAGAATCGGCGGTGAATGCCTGCGAAATACCATTCCCGGGCCCGTGGATAATCGCCGCGTGCTTGGAACCATCCGGGGCTGGTGGCCCGCTGATTGGCCCTGTCAAGCGCGCAATACCAACTTCATCGCCCGGCGAACCCAGCGTATAGGTCCAATGCGTCCCCGCCGGGTTTTTGCCATGCTCGTTGTTGCCCTCATTCATGGCGCCGGGAGCAAACTCCTCAAAGCTTGGATTGGAGAGGCCGACGACACCGGATACTTTGCGAACCGTGACCGTGTATGAGCGCGATTTGCCATCCGGGGCGGTGACTGTATAGCGCTGCGGCAGTGAGAAGTCACGAGCATCACCAGAGTCAGGATTGCCAGTAACGCCAGCTGAACCAGTCCTATAAACGGGTGCGAGACGGGTCAGATTTGTGGACATCGGGACATCTATTGAAATGTTATTCCCAGTGATCACCGCCGCTGGAAAGCCTGAAAAGGTGATGTGTGTGATGACCGCAGCGGGAACGCCCGTGGTCTCGACAGCAACCACAATCGGAGCATCACCGTAGGTAGCAGCAGCTGTTGCCGGAACCGTCAGCGACTGGACACCTGAATTGGAAACCGAAACAGAAATCGGCGTCTTGCGCTTATCCGCGAGCAGATAGGCTCGTTTGATGCCGTTTGTATTGCCGGGAATCGTCACATTTCTGCTTGCTGGCATTTTGTCGATGCACAGATAAATGTTGTTTTTATCGGTTGTGACACCGCCCCATTCCTCGGTGCGCCGGAAGCCAAGCACCTGATGCGCTTTCTTGACATCCACATACGTTGCCAAATCCCGCATCGCGATTGTCGTAAAGCCATTATCCTTGAGATACCGCATCATTTTCTCGAAGCGCGCCGGTTCAAGGCCGACGCTTGGATGCTCATAATCCGGGACGCCGTGAAACGTGATAATCGGGATACGGCCATTTTTAGCCTCGTTTGCTGCATCTACAAAGGCATTTGGACTGCGCGTGTCGCGATCATCATGAAATGTAAACGATGGCGTATCAAACGGATGATCAACGGTTGGGCGGTAGGCACGTTCGTGACCACCACGCGCAAAGGTGTAGCCTTCCGTGCGCAGCCCATTGAACAGCAATGGGTTTACGACATACACCGGCCAGCAAAATGTATCCGACTTACGAATGTTGCTCGCGATGAGCATCCGCTGCATTTTGTTGATGTCAGCAATCCGCTCCGCTGGCGTGCCACCAATCATGTAGCCGTGACTAAAGGTGTGGTTTCCGACCTCAAATCCCAGAGTATCCAAGGACTTGATCTGCGGAAATGTCATGTACTGCTGTGCATTGACCGGGTCTTTATCAAACATCGAGACGTAAAAGGTCGCGTTGAACCCGATGCTTTTCAGGAACGGCCCAACGTAGGTCGCGTGGCTGACACAGTCATCATCAAAGGTCAGGATGATGAGCTTATCGGGAATCGGCTTACGCAGGATGTGATACGGGTCGGGATCGG
>JBEEMN010000436.1:0-2534 GCA_041192625.1 Armatimonadota bacterium | reverse complement strand
CTGCGCCCGGATAATCACCACCGGAGGCGTACCAGCAAGCTGGCGAAGACCCTTCAAAATGCGATTGGGGAGATGCTTTAGCCGACCCATTTTGGCTGCTGTCTCGATACCACCATCTTTGTCCTGCTCCCAGTAATCGAGAATCAGACGCTGGCTTGGCCGGCTCTGACTGGCGAACTCCAGCCGACGTACGGAGAGTCCCGGCGGAGTCGACAGCTGCCCGCGGTAGACAAAGTCGCCCTGCGCCATACAAATAGTTGGGTCATGATACGCATCCAAATGGGCACCATTCACCACCGTCATCACAATGTTCGGGTTACGCGGAGCCTTGTACTCGTACAGCTTCGCCAGAGGCTTTCCCACCAATGCCAGAAACTCAGCATTGACATCCACCAGACGCGTCTTGTACTGCCCGATCTGCAATGGCGCAATCGGCATCCAGGTCGACTGTGCCTGCACCTGCCGATGCTGAAGAGAGCCGGACGTGAGAACCCCAATGGCCAGCAGGGCTGCAAAAAGGGCTGCGTAGTCAAATGGGAAGCCACTGCCAGCGACCGCAGGTGCACCTGCGGCCGTTTCATGTTTTCGGTGATGTTTACCAAGCCAAACAGCCAAGGCAACTCCGATGGCCATATCGATGGCAATCGCCACGTACCCGATTTTCCCCGGCGTTGGAATCCCGATTCGTCCTTGAATCGCCGCAAGAATGGACTCTGGCAGTGGAATGGAAAGGAGTACAGCCGCGCTCAAAGGTAGCCAAATAGCCCGCTGCTGAAGACCAAGGTGAGAGACCACCAGGCTGGCGATGACAATGAACAGCCCTAAGATTCCAACCGTCGATGCATGGCCCATCAGGCCTAAAAACAGAATCGCCGCACCTAGCAACACGCCAGCGAGTGAGATGATAATCGTCTTTTGGTGGATGCTCGTGCTACGGAGGAACATTTGGCTGAGGGTGGTCAGAAGAGCTGTGGATGCGATGAGCTGCCACGGGGTAACCACGGCGGATGTCAGCCAAAAGCTAATCGGGACGTCCATCGTAAGGGACATTGGGCGCAGGAAGGCCTCCCGGATTTCATTCCGCATCCAAGGTACATCCACACGCAACAGGAGCAAAATGCTGGCGAGGAAGACAACCCTGATAATGGCACCGACGATTTTGTTCTGACGGGTCTGACGGATCATCCGTGGATCTGTGGCAAGGTAGATTGGCCGTCCACTGGCATCGAACCCGCTGACTTGTCTGGCAACCGCATAGCCTTCCACCGCACGCCGCCGCAGCTTTTCAGCAGCAGCCTTCTTTGCCTGAATGTCCCAGAACCATCCAAGAGCAATAAGGGCGATGAGCCCGATGCCGCCTGCAATCAGCAAGATAGGCAATGGAAGCTCTTCGCCTCCATCACCCGTTGGCTCGTACCCTTTGACCCGCCCCACAAATGTAAAGGTCTGCTTTCCAGCCGTCCCCACCAGCGTTGCCTTCTCACCAGCCATCCGGAGGTCCCAGCGCGTTGCATAGGTATCCGAGTTACGTGCCATCGTAAACAAAAGGTGGCTTGGCTGTCCGGTAGCACCCGAGAGATCGAGAATCCCAGGACTCATCGATGCATCAAGGGCATATTGTGACAATGGGCCAAAGAGCTCCGTCACGGTTGAACCGGCATCCACAAGTGCAAGCTGCCCGATGTAAATCGTGAGCACACCTTGCGGAGTGGCAAAGCCGGTCAGCTCAAAGACAACTGTCAGCGGTTTGGCATCGTTTCCCGTTCCAGTGGATGCGCCATCAAACTGGATTGCAAACCGGTCAATCGCACTTGCCATCCGGGCAGGCAAACACATCCCCAGCACGAGTGTGATGACGATGAACAGAGTGCGTAGAACGTTAGATTTTAGTAAGTGCATGTAAGGAAGGAACATCAGTCAAATTGATGCACCCAAAAGGATTGCATGGGACGGAGGGGGAACCGCTTCAGAATAGCTTTCTGCAGACATGCATCCGTCCCATTAGCATCATCCGGAATTGACTTCCAATTGACACGCCTTACAACGACTAAACAATAATAAATTTTTGCTGCAATGGGCATTTAGGAGGAATCGCGACTGCTTTGCCATGGGAACAGGCCTGCGAACAAAGGTCGCTTGCGTTTTATGATGATGACTGCCAGTCCCACAGCAGTACCAAACATGACGAGCTCACGTGTACCAGGCTCCGGCGCTACATTTTCCCCAGCGACAGAAAAATCACCTGCCGGGTTTGCCAGTGAGAAGCTGTTCAAGGCAACGTAGCCATTACCTTGTGGCTGTTGAATCGTCAGCAATGTAATCGGCGCATCCCCAAGGTAACCAAGAAATGTGCCAGCACTTGCACTTAAATTAAGCGTGTATGGGGTCCCATCCGATGTCGTAACCATTAGCGATGTATTTCGAAGCTGATCATTTTCATCCACAACGCCAAAGTAACCGGCAAACGCAAACGAGTTGAATTTTAGGTTCAACACATTGCTTTGTTGATTGACGCTGATGAACCCTTCGCCAGC
>JBEEMN010000435.1:0-4423 GCA_041192625.1 Armatimonadota bacterium | reverse complement strand
AAAAAATCACACAGACCCACCACGAATCCCGTGCCCGCGCAGAGTTGGGCAAGGGCCGTGTTGAAACCCGCCTCGCCGGCCTCGAAGATATCGAGCGCAGTGCCGCCGCTGAAGCTGAACTTGCCGAACTCGAGCTCAAGCTTGGCCTTTCAAGCGCTCCACTGCCACAGCAAACCGCTACAGCTTCCGTGCAGACGGATGTTGAGCGTCAGCTCGCTGAGCTCGAAGCTAAGCTTGGTACGGGTGGTGGTTCCGGGTCGACATCAGGTAGTAACTAGCCTATGTGCCGGATGCTTGCGGTAATCGGCAGCCCCGGCTCCGAAGAGCTTGACCCGTACACACACTTAGTTGCTGCGCAGCATTCGCTACGCTCACAGTGCGAGCGTGCGTTTGTACCTCCGGGAAGTGATCCGGGCCACAAAGATGCCTGGGGGGTTGGCTGGTTCGACGCCGATGGCCGTGTCTCGCTGATTCGCGAATCCGGCGCTGCGAGTGAATCGCCTTACTACGTGTTCGCATCCCAGGTCAGCGGTCGTGACCATGCCGGCTCCGGTCCGGCAAATGTGCTGATCGGGCATCTTCGAAAAGCCGTCTCAGGGGCTGTCATTAGTGAGAATGCGCATCCCTTCCGAGTCACTACCCCCGAAGGAGTCAGCCTGCTCATCTGCCACAATGGCCACGTCCGTGACAGTGCGCTCGACTCGCTGCGCAGCGACCTCCTGGATGCTGGTTTGCAAGGCGCATCCACACGTGACTGTGACTCCGCTGTCCTTGCTGAGTGGCTGGCGCTTCAGGTTGGGGATGCCCGTGAAGCCGATACCATCGCCGCGGCGCTCGCTGCGGCACTGGATGAGCTGCTTGCGCGTGCGCACGCAACGGATATTCCTTTTGAAGCGTACACAGGCCTGAACGTCATGGTTGCAAGTCCCTACGGGCTCGGTGTTTTACGCTGGTTCAGCCGCTGGGCAGATTACTACACGCTGTGGGAGTATCGCTCCGATGATGGTTTCCTGATCACAAGTGAGCCAACGCATCTGACCGATCGTTTCCGCCTGATTCAACCGGGCAATTTCCGCTGGTACACTCCAGATGGTGCACTTGCATCATCCGTTTTGCTTGCCAACGCGCAGCTACAGATTGAACCAGAGGTGGATGCTTGAGTATTCCTGATCGACTGTTTAACTTGGGAAAAGCGTACGCAAATTCTGCCAAGGAACGCATCGAGGATGCGCTTGCTGAGCGTGAATTGGATGCAAGTTTAAGTCCTGGTCGGCAAAATGGCGAATCTGAAGCAGATGCTCTCCTACGTCGTGCGCAGGAAAAAATCAACGCATCCCGTGCACGCGCACGTGGCGAATTAGATGGTACTTCCTGGCGAATTAGATGGTACTTCCGCTACAGAGACCAATGTTGCCCCGAGTACGGTACAGGCTAAGACGGTGGCTACCGGGATGTGGACAGCGGATGAGCGAGCTGCATTCCAGACACTCGGTATTGCTCCAGTAGAGGATTTGTCGAAGGTGCAAGCGACGTATCAACAGCTTGCTGGGCGCGCGGACAGCCGCCGTTTCCCGGATGGGAGTATGGAGCAGCAAGCAGCTGCACAAATCCTGGAGCGCATCAACAATGCGTATGACATGATCCGCCGCAAGCTGGACCCGACCGAGAACCGCTTCGGAAAGCTTGAGCTCGAATAGAGCCGCTGTTAGCCTAGGCTCCATGAAAGTCGGCGTGTTACAAAGCAAAATCCCCTCCGGAATTAATTCTGGAGGGGATTTCCTGTTTAAGTGTCTACGATGAGATTAAGGCTTTTTGCCGCCTTGAGGTGCTCCGCCTGGACGACCCATGCCGCCACCCATCATTCCACCGCCGCCGCCCATCATGCCTTTCCAAAACCTTGTCAGCCTTCTTCTTCTGATCTGCGGTGAGGCCGAGCTCTTCGAGCATACGTGCCATTGGGTTACGGCGCTGACCGCCACCCATGCCGCCGCCGCCCATCATTCCTCCGCCCATTCCACCACGCATACCGGGTCCACCCTGACCGCCTGGCATACCGCCTGGGCGTCCGCCGCCTGGGCCCTGCGCGAGGACACTGCCACCGATCAGTGCAAGGACTACGCCTGCAATTAACACATTCTTCATAGGACTACCCTCCAATTCACAGTTTAGACGAATAGTTGAAAACATGTGTTCACTATCGCTTCATAGTTGAAAGAATGTTAGCTTGAGGTGTTCTGGTCAACTTTTTGAGCGGTATCGACTGGCAAGTGTCGAGAACGCACCTAGCCGCTGCTGCAACAGTAAACAAACACAAATCACATCGATGAAGTTGAGGGTCCCAGTCATGCCACACATCACATAAATCTAAGCATCTGTTCACTATCGCTTCATAGTTGAAAGAATGTTAGCTCGAGGTGTTCTGGTTACCTTTTTGAGCGGTATTGAATGGCAAGTGTCGCGAACGCACCTAGCCGCTGCTCCAACAGCAAACAAACACGAATCACATCGATGAAGTTGAAGTGTCCCAGTCATTCCACACATCACATAAATCTTCACAGCCATGTCAGATGCAACCTCAAATGCTGGTAATACTTTGACTCTTGGTTATACTTTTGTTACGGTGAACGTAACGCAGAAGGATTGTAGCTTTAGTCACTGGAAAATGAAGTTTATGTCTATGAGCATCAAGTGTAATCTGCCACATACATATATGCGTTCGACTGCCGCGGCTACAGGTTTGGCAATACTACTCATCACAGGGATGGCTAAACCAAGCATCGCTCAGGTCCCCGATGGCCAATCAATAAAAGATAAGCTGCGCTCAACCCTTCCCCCGTGAACGGGCTGACCGGGCGAAGGCTCACCGCTCCGTGCGAGCGGCATACAAGGTACCTACCAGTTCTCTCAGCGATTTGTTGACTCCGTACAGGACCGTCCACGCGTCCGAACAACCATCACTGGGCGTGTTTCGCCACGCTTTCAAGTCGGTGTTGAGTTCAATGCGAGCGCGCCACAAGAGAAACTGAACCCTGTCGGCAATTACTTCGTACAAACCGAAACGTCATCGAGGCCGGGCGTGACCGCCGGGTTTTCAAGCGACCGGATCGGGACACCCTACGGAATGAGCTATTTTGTCTCTGCACAAAAACAGCTTGGCGGAGAAACTGGGCGCCTCGCTCCCTACATCGGGCTTTCCTATTCCGAATATGGACGTGAGGTCCTGATGCCGTTTGGGACGAGTATTGGATTGCGGGATGACTTGGTTCTCCTCCCGATGTGTGATGGCAAATATGCTCACACAACGCTTACCTGGTTTGGAAAGCGCGGGGAAAGCATCAGCTTGATTTCCGCCTTCAACAAGCGGTTTGGAATTGCATTTGCGAGGAATTTCTAGATGTTACACGTCATGGTCTTGATGATTTTTGCCGGGATGCAGCCGACTTACTCCCATCAGGAGAAAGCCGTTCGCGTTACTGGAAAGCTGCCAGCAAAGGCATCCTGCTTCATCTGTCTCCAAAATGGCGAAACAGAGCTGGAAAAGCCTGCCGGAGCCGTGACCTACAAGGGCAAAACATACTACTTCTGCAATAAGGAGGAAGTGGATGCGTTTAGCAAAGACCCAGATTCCTTCATCCCGGCGCCAATACCCCGTCCGGCCCCAACGTTTAAACTCCCGACACCTTCAGGCACAACCTTTGATTTCGAGACGACAAAAGGCAAGGTGACGCTGGTCGACTTTTGGGCTACGTGGTGCGCTCCGTGTGTGAAAGCGATGCCTGCTGTGCAAAAACTCCACGATACGTATGCCGCGCAGGGGCTCTCCGTTGTTGGCATTTCCATAGATGAAGATGGACCGAAGAAGGTCGGCGCATTCCTGGCAAAGTCAAAAGTCAAGTACACGTATCCCATCGCCCTCGACAATTCAGCAGTCTGGAAGCAATGGGGCGTCAAGTCACTGCCAACGATGATCCTCGTCAAAGATGGACAGATCACAAAGCAGTGGAATGGGAAAGTAGACATCAAGGATGTTGAGCGGTCTGTTCGTGATGCGCTGATGCGTTGATGCACCTGTATCCACCATGAACCAGTCGGGATGCGGTGCTCTTGTTGCATCAATCTCGCGATATGGGATACTCATGAATGTGTTATTTTCTGTGCAAACGCCACGCCTGATGCTGCTCGCTGGAATTCTGGGCTGCCTGGCACTTACCGGTGGCTGTAAGAGCAAAAAATCCGTCATCGCAGGTCTGGTTGACCGGCCTGCGGATTCCCTAAACACCACCACGGCGCTCGAGACCACGCCAAGTGTCGCTGATGCACCACAGACACCGTTGCCAATCGTTTTACCGAAGCCAGATGTCGCAACCAGCATCACAATCGCCGCCGTTGGGGACATCATGTTGGGAACCAACTACCCCGATGC
>JBEEMN010000434.1:0-2544 GCA_041192625.1 Armatimonadota bacterium | reverse complement strand
TCCAGCCTTATCTCGGTTTACGTACCAGGATGTGCTTTTCGATGTTTAGTAACCTCCAAACAGAGGGCGGCGTGGGTAATCATTTGTTGGTTCCAGCATCAATGCAGCAGACACGGTGGCAGCAAGAGCTAGTATCGGTATCAACATCTACCGACCCTGGAATCGCGAAAATCGCAGAGCATCAACACCGGATCCCAATCCTCGAGTTGGCTCGTCGTATCAGAGAGAGCCGTGCGGGTTACGTGACAGTTTTTACATTCCAGAACAAGTCGTTCAAATGTGTTTCAGGTGATGATGCATCGCTTAAAGTGCTCCCTGACCTCAATGCGTTTCAGCGCCGCTACCTCTACTTCCGTTCTGTAGGCCCGGACCCATCGACGGTTCCCTGCCAGTGGTAGTCCGAATGGGATCCGTTAAGTTCCAATAGAGCAATTCTTAGCCGTGGATCATCTGATTTAGGCATAATTTGCCTGCATAACACACGCAATGCGATGTTGTTTTAGGGATGGATGGCCTTGCTTCACGTGGCAGTGTCGAATTTTAGGTGAATTGCCATACAATGCCCCGATGGGCTGCCGGATATAGGTTGGCCTTAGCGAAGGGACATTTCATGTTGAATCTGGCCAAACTCTGGGAACGTACATTTACAAAATCCTGGGAAAAGCATATCCCCGGTGGCTACTTGACACTTTCAACGCGCGGTGGCTACGCTGCGCTTTCAATTGCTGGCAATCTCGATGCTACCAATGCTCCAATGGTTGAGGCTGAACTCGAAGCGATTCTCGCCACAGAGCCTGATCTTCTCGTCTTTGATCTCGCTGAGCTCAAGTATGTGACATCCATGGGTTTCCGTACCTTCTTGATGGCACAAAAGGCACAGCGAAAACACCGTGGACAGACATCCTTCTTGAACCTCCAGCCACAGATTCAGGAAGTCTTCAAGATTATGGGCAGCCTTCCGGATGTCCGGATGTTTGGCTCCATCGATGAGCTCGAGACCTTTGTTATCGAAGAGCTGGATGAACAGCTTGACCGTGCGCAAAAGGGTGCCGTTAAGCCGGAATAGTCAGCCAGTTGGAAAGGAACGGTAGCCCGGTACATGGAGCTTTCATTTAACAAGGTTTGGGAGCGGGATACATCCGGTGGCAACATCGCACTGTGGATCCGCGGAGATCATTATGCACTGCATATCTCCGGCACCCTCGATGCTGCATCCACAGATGTCGTCTCCCCCGCACTGGATTCGATTTTGGAACAGCATCCAAAAGAACTGATCTTCGACCTTGCTGAGCTTAAGTACCTGACATCTATGGGCTACCGCCTTTTCCTGATTGCTCTAAAAAGCCAAAATGAGCACGGTGGAACCGTCTCGTTCATCCACCTCCAGCCGCAGATTCAAGAAGTGTTTTCGATCATGGGCGCGCTCAGTGATCTAAATGTTTTTGCTGATGTCGCAGAGCTTGACCACTACTTACTCGCCCGACAAAAGGCGGTTGAGAGAGGCGAATAGCCCAATTCCACCGTGGAGTGCACCTAACTCTTTCAGAAGGGCTCTCCAAAAGCGGTCCAACAAATCTTCATGTCCAACTTTTTTGATCACTTCAAACGCCTCATCCTCGGTATCGCGTTAATCGCAGGCGCCGCAGGAATCCTCCTTTGGTCCGACCTCGGATCACGCATTGGCGCCAAATCGGATTCCACGACAAAACGCATCGCCATCGTGCAAAATGCCAGCCAGCCCATCATGGAAGATGGCTACGCAGGCCTCATCGAGTCGCTCAAAACACGCGGCTACATCGATGGCCAAAACATTTCCATTAAGCGCTTCAACGCTGAACAGGATATTGGAACCGCCAACTCCATCGCCAAAGAAGTGACCAGCGGCTCCTATGACATGATCATCTCGATGACAACCGTGTCGTTGCAGACCATCGCGAGTGCGAACAAAACCGGGAAAAAAGTGGATCACGTCTACGGTTTTGTCTCCAACCCTCCGGGTGCAGGTGTGGGCATCGATCCCAAAGACCTCTCCATCCACCCTCCGTACATGGCTGGCTACGGCACGATGCAACCCATTAAGGAAGCGTTTGAGCTCATCAAAAAGATGAATCCAAGCCTGACCAAGCTCGGGCTGGTCTGGAACTCAGCAGAAGCAAATTCGGTCTCGCAGACCAACTTTGCACGCAAGGTTGCTCCAACCCTTGGCATCACCCTCATGGAAGCCAACGCAGAGAATAGCACTGCCGTCTCCGATGCCGCCGCATCCCTTGTTTCGCGAGGCGTTGAAGCGATTTGGATCAGCGGGGATGTCACTGTCCTCGTTGCCGCCGATGCCGTTATTGATGCTGCACGCCGTGGACGTATTCCCGTCATCACCGTTATTCCACCATCCGTCAAAAAAGGCGCCCTCCTCGATATCGGTGGGAACTACACAATGGTTGGTCGGGCGATGGGAATGCGTGCCGCTGATGTCCTCGATGGTCATCGGCCAAGTGACTTCCGTGCCGAGTTCTATGAGCCGAAGACGGTGACATTGAACAAGAA
>JBEEMN010000433.1:0-2545 GCA_041192625.1 Armatimonadota bacterium | reverse complement strand
TGACATTTTCGCGGAAACACTTTTTCCAAAACATGCATTGGGCGTACCAGTCATCGGGCGTGCAGATGTGATTGCGACGGCCGAACCAGAGCACCTCCGCAAGCTGATGGCAGAGCGGTATCAGGGGAACCGGATCACCATTGCCCTTTCGGGAAATGTCAACCACGACTTGGTCGTTGAGCAGATAACAGCTGCCATGGGACACCTTGGCCGCGGAACTGCCAGAACGCCTCTTGCTCTACCAACGGTCTGTACGGGACGAAACTATGTCTCTGAAGATACGGAGCAGGTTCACTTCTGCCTCGGACAGCGGGGACCAAGCCACCATACAGATGACCGCTATGCGGCGATGCTCCTTGACTGCATCATTGGTGGAAGCATGGGATCACGTCTCTTTCAGGAAATCAGAGAAAAACGTGGCTTGGCGTACTCCATCGGCTCCTATGTCCAGCCCTACGATGAGATTGGCGTCACTGGAGCCTACGGTGGAACATCCATGGAGTCCTTCGAGCTATGCCTCGATGTGATCCAAACAGAGTTTGCCAAGCTCCGTACATCAGGTGTTGAGGGGGGTGAGCTGTCCCGCGCAAAGACACAATTCCGAAGTGCGTTGATCATGGGGCAGGAATCGATGTCGAGCCGGATGACCCGTCTTGGCAAGGCCCTCTTGACATACGACGAGATCACACCATTGGATGAAGTCGTGAGCCGGATTGACCGCGTGACGCTCGCCGATGTGCAAACGGCAGCTGAGAATTACTTACCAAAGTCATTGGATGATTGTGCGGTTGTCGCACTGGGACCATTTGGAGATTCAGAATGATTCGTGTTGCTGTGACCGGCTATCTTGGTCGGATGGGTAGTGAAGTTGTCCGTGCGGTGACTGCGGAAGCTGATATGGAAGTGGTCGCAGCGATCGAAGTCGGTGACAATCTCGCTGCTTCGCTCTCAGAATCAAAAGCGCAGGTGATGGTTGATTTCACTATTCCAGAAACCGCCTTCAGCAACATCATAACTGCACTGGAGTGTGGTGTCATTCCCGTGGTCGGGACCACAGGCCTCACAGCAGCGCAGCTGGCAGAGTTGGATACCCGCTCCAAAGCGCTTGGAATTCCTGTCCTTGTGATACCAAACTTTGCAATTGGTGCTGTCCTCATGATGCAGATGTCTGCGATGGCAGCAAAGTATCTCCCGGATGCCGAAGTCATTGAGTACCACCATGAAAAGAAAGTCGATGCACCTAGCGGCACAGCAATGAAAACGGCACAGATGATTCATGAGAGCCGTACACAAGCGCCATCTCCACTGCCATCTGGAGCCTTCGAATCCGTCCAAGGTGCTCGCGGCGGGATGGCCTTTGAAACAGTCCCCGTACACGCTGTACGTCTCCCGGGATATGTGGCAAGCCAGGAAGTTATCTTCGGAGCTCCCGGGCAGCGTCTGTCGATTCGCCACGACTCCATCGATAGAACCAGTTTTATGCCTGGCGTCGTCCTTTCCGTGCGAAAGGCTATTGGGAGAACAGGCTTGACCTATGGCCTTGAGCATTTGTTGACCTGATGTCGTCCTCGCGAATGCTGGTCCCAAAGTCATCTCGACTAGCCCGACGGTTAATGTTTGGCTACGCGATCCCGCTATTCGTTCTCGTCGTGGCAGGCCTTCTAGTCCCGATGTACTTATGGGTCACATTGGACCGCTATCGGGTTACCTACGATGTCCATCTGGATCTTCATAACCGCTGTCTATCTATGAGGAGTGCGTTGCTGGACTATCGGGACATTGTTTATCAGCGTGTTCAAGAACCTCCAAACCGTGTGCGCCGGACCAGAGAAGGTGCACGCGATGGATACCGGATGGCGTCCATCGGCATTCGGCAATGGCTACAAGACAACCCGGACCCGTCCGTGGAAGCTCTGTTTATTCCGGCTGATCAGCAGGCAGCAGATTTTGTAAAAGCAACCTACCTCGCGGAACTCGGAGACGCATCCCGGCAAGGCTTTACTAAGACACAGCTCGCCCTCGACAACCTTGTTTCCGTTACGGGGAAGGTTCGCGATACAGATCTGATCGCAGCGACGCGTGCTGACATGCTACGCAATGCATCCTTTGTCGCATTCCCAACGATTGCGGTTCTCCTTGCTCTCACGATCGGGCGTATTGTCGCATTCAGCCTCGTCCGTCCACTCATCGGGCTAACAAAGGCCGCCGTCAATATCGAAACCATCGGTGCAGATGAACGTCTCTTGGATGTCACCCTTGACCCTCCGGATGAAATCGGAGATCTGCGTCGTGCATTTCGAAGCATGGCCAATGCAATCATCAGACGTGAACAGGAGCTGGTCAATCGCAACCTTGCGCTGGATGCAGCCAACAAGCGAGTGGAAGCCGTCCTAAACACCACAGAGGATGGCATTGCATTCATCGACAGCCGTGCAATGTTCACAATCGTCAACCAGCCATTTCTGCAGATATTGCAAATCGAAGGTAATCAGCTCCTAGGAAAGCCATTTTTTGCGACGGCACGCCATTTATTCCGAAATGTCCG
>JBEEMN010000432.1:0-2547 GCA_041192625.1 Armatimonadota bacterium | reverse complement strand
GGTTTGCTGAGGAGATTGTCCTCTGGATGTCACCCGAGTTTGGGTTCATTGAGCTCTCAGATGCTGTGACAACGGGCTCGAGCATCATGCCGCAGAAGAAGAACCCTGATGTTGCTGAGCTGATTCGTGGAAAGAGTGGGCGGGTTTATGGAGACCTCGTTACGCTCCTCACCCTGATGAAGGGCCTTGTGCTCGCTTACAATAAAGACCTTCAGGAAGACAAAGAGCCTTTGTTCGATGCGGTAGAAACGACAGA
Organism: Armatimonadota bacterium; assembly: GCA_041192625.1. Taxonomy (GTDB): domain Bacteria; phylum Armatimonadota; class Armatimonadia; order Armatimonadales; family Armatimonadaceae; genus CAIRTT01. Next base: position 2,291 of record JBEEMN010000432.1, on the reverse strand, counting down.
GCTCTGTGTCACCCTCATGCAGCGAATGCTCTCCGATGCAAAGTTTAAGAAGGAACGGATGCTTGCATCCATGCATGGCGATTTTTCGACGGCAACGGATTTAGCGGATGCTCTTGCTGTTGACGGTGTCCCATTCCGCGAAGCGCATGAAATTGTTGGCCGGGTCGTCCGGGGCAGCATCGAGGCTGGAGTCGGCTTGGAAGATCTGACCTTGGCTGATTTGCAACAATATGATGTTCGCTTTACTGAGCGTGCCCTCGATGCGATCACGCCCACGGCAAGTGCCAATGCGCGTACATCGTATGGTGGAACCGCACGCACAAGCATTGATCATCAGCTCGTCCAAGCACGGATTGCATTGGGTCTCTAAGCGGGAACAGCCAAGCAGTTAATGCACGTAGACAAGTTCAGTGCTACAAAAACCTGCTACCCGTGGTAGCATCGTCAGTTGGGATATCTAGTATGCAGAACATAAAAGTCCGCTGGTGGAACTCATTCAATATTCTTGGCATCCTCATGCTGGTGCTTGGGATTTGTGGATTTGTATTCAAAGGCAAGTTTGTGTTCGATCCGGGCCGACCAGCGCTAGGCTATGAGTCAGCGTTGTATGTGGTAACCGGAGGCTTGATGTTCATCAATGCGTGGTTGACACCGACACCGGTGCTTCCAGACAAAGCAAAAGCGCAGAGTAAAGCAGTCGTGTCGACTCGAGAATCTGCTGAAGGAAAGAATGGATAATGGCTAAGGAAGTCTCTATCGAAGAGGGCGTCGTAAAGGTCGTCCGCTGCTCAGTTACCAATGAACCGATGCAGAATGTCCCGGGTTGGTACTCGGAGGTCAAAGTCCGTTTTGTATCAGACAAGGGCCGAAAGACCACGGATGTCCATGCGGATGTCCTGCCTCCAGATGAGCCTGTCGTCAAGCCTGTGGATGAAGAAGAAGGCGATATCAGCTTGGATGAGCTTCAGGATGAAGAAGAAGCGGGCGAAGATGTTGACGGAGTCGATGGCGAAGTCGATGTCGTGTCGCTCCTTGAAGATGACACCGACGAAGAGTAGGCTAATCAGTTTGTCTGTTGAAAACGCACCGTGATGCTTCGCATCACGGTGTTTTTCTTTACTCGGACACCGATGCATCTGGAAGCGATGCACCTGAAATTGAAACTACCCGCCACGTGCCTGGCAGGAATGGGATGTCGGGTGTGGGTCGTTCCAGACGGAAAACCATGGATGTCTCTGGAGCGGACCAGACGCCTTCCTGAGTACGTGTGTCACGGGCTTGGAGGTTTGCTGTTACCGTGTATTCATTGGTCCCCGATGCCGTGACGCTTACTGGTTGCAGGGTGGCTTGTATTCCTTGACGCTTCCATCGCATGAGCGCAAGCTGAAGCCGAGGTTTTGTCCAGCCACCTGCAGCAAAGTCTGGTGAAACTGTGTTCAAAAGGCCTCTGTTATCTGCTTGGTTAAACGCGCGTACGAGCGAGACCGCCTGCTGTTCGACAAGCGTCCTTGGGGGAGAAGGGGGTTTGCGTGTCGCAACGACGACACCGAGCAGCAACAGTCCTATACCTGCGATGAGGTAGATTGGCTTTCGACGCCAATCCACGGGATTAGTACCCCCGCGCGACGTAGCCGCCGAGGAACCCGGCATAACCCATTGCTAGGGCACTAATGAGCAGGATGAGTGTGGTGAGCCAGCGTGGAGGCTCTTTTACGATCACTTGCAGCTGTGCAAGCATGATTAGGAGAATGCTACCAACCAATCCACTGTTCCGGTGCCCAACAAGGCGACCAGCAGACCACGGTTCGATACCAAACCAGCCATTCATGGCGGCTAGGCCGCTACAAACAGCCGGGATACTGATCAATGCACCTGCAATGACACAAAGTCGGATGAAGCTCTCACGATGCTCTGCGAGAATGCGGGTGGGTGCGATGCGGGCGACAAGTGCAGCAACTGCCATCGCAAGAGGGAAATGGACAGATGCTCCATGGATGTGCTGCCAAATTTTGAGAGGATCTTCTTCCATCTGTGTTCCCGTATGTTCCCGAATGCCTGATGTATCAAATACTATCGGACATCCCGCGCGCGGACATTAGAATATCCGCTTCACCAAACGCACAATTGTCCGACCAGTCTGCGTGATGTACTCGACTCTGTCGGTTAAAGCATGCATCAAGGCCCGTCCACGGCCGCCTTCGGCATCCGTTTCAGGCATTGTGGCCACCGATGAAGGGCTGTACTCTCCGGCGCTGTCCACATCAATGACAATATCCCGGCCGCTTCTCCGC
>JBEEMN010000431.1:0-2549 GCA_041192625.1 Armatimonadota bacterium | reverse complement strand
AACGCAGGAATTCCAAAGTCAACAGTGAACTGCAGCGGGAATGAGTGTGCATTGTTTGCAAGCGTTCCTCCCGTCATCTTAACCTGCCACGGAGCCTCACCCAGGTGACTGTAGAGCCCTTGCCTGGTCAGATACCCGCCAGTTCCCCAGCCGGTTGCCGGGAAGTCTGAAATCATCCGGTAGGCTGTCGTCCACAGCGATGACCTTGCAGCGACAGAACCAAGCTCCCACCATGCGACCATCCCACCTGCCCGGGATGTGAGAGAGTTCCAGAGCCCACTACTTGAAAGTACAATCCCACCGCCAACAATGAGCCAGAGCCAGACACTCCCAACGATGCGTTGAAGTAAGGGTTGGTCATCGACAACACGGTGCCTCCGGCCCGAGAGTGTAGAGAGGGCAGCAATGACAACACACCCGCTGATTCCACCCAACCATCCGGCGCGGCAACGCGCGAATGCCCAGGCAAGGGCGATTACAAGGGTCGCTCCAACAGCAAGGGTTTTCTGTAACGGGGGAGCTCCGCGATGAACGGCAAAGGCAACGGTAATCGGAAGGAGAAAACCAAGGAGGGTCCCAATCGCCTCATGCGTACCAAAGAGGCTTAGTGAGCTTGCATGAAACTGCGTGCCGCGCAGTGTATCCCCAGAGACTCCGTACCTCGACAAGTCAATGCCGGCAACGAATATGGCGATGCCGCCAACACCTGTAAGAACCATCATCCGCTCAGAGCGGGTCCCAGAACAAAACAACCCGGCGATCAATGCCGCCGCCGCGGACATCCAGCGAAGCCAACCACCGAAAGCTTGCATCGGGAAGCCCGTCCCAAAGGATCTGTAAGTAACCCAGCCAAGGAGACATCCCAAAGCTGCAAGCAATACGATGGATGCCGACCGACGATGCGTCGCGGTTGGCCAGTTAAAGCCAAGAAACGTGACCCACCCCACGAATCCGAGGCAAAGAGCTCCGGTACGAAGAGTCTGAGTCACCGCTGGGATATCACCAATTAGGTGAAGTGCGATTAATGAACAGATCCATAGAACACGGCTGGAAAATCGTGGAACCAGTACAGCAGTCGTACCAGCACTCCGGGCCGACTTCGTTCGCCAGCGCTCACGTTCCCGTTCGCGGCGTTCCCATGGATCATTCGTTGACATTTGCGTTATGAACGCATTTTACTGGGCTGGCGGCGGAATCTGTAATCATGAAGACACTGTTCGATCACAGTCTTCATTTCCAATCGGAAGCGGTCGTACCCAAATGTCTCTGCATGGGCACGAATCCGCTGCGGATCAATGTCCATTTTACTGACCGTTTGCATCGCCTCAGCAACACTGTCAACAGATGGCTCATCAAAGAACACACCAGTCACACCTTCGACAACCGTTTCAATCGCTCCGCCAGCACGGTAAGCGACCACGGGGCGCCCCGCCGCCATTGCTTCAATCGGCGCGATACCAAAGTCTTCTTCACCCGGAAAGAGAAAACCTATACAGTTACCGAACAGCCCTTCAACTTCACCATCCGGGACGCGGCCCAGAAACTCAACCGTCGGGCCAGCAATCGCTTTGAGGCGGGATTCATCCGGGCCTGAACCAACGACTTTGAGGCGGACACCAAGCTTCGTCGCTGCCTGAACAGCCAAATCGACGCGCTTATAGCCGAGAAAACGAGAGACACATAGCCAGTAGTCAAGCGTAGGTTTTTCAACGATTTGAATACGATTTGTATTCACCGGCGGAAAGACAACCACTGAGTTACGGCGGTAGAACTTCTCCACGCGGGATGCGACATTATCAGAGTTACAAATGAAAAAGTCGGGGCGCTGTGCAGCGAGGTAATCCCAAGCACGCAAGCGATGAATAACCCACGGCATCAGCAAGCGCTCAAGCTTCCCAAAACCACCCTCATCCACATACTCACGGTAGCGCCACGCGAACCGGCTTGGCGTATGGCAGTAGGTCACGTGGCAGGTGTGGGGATAGGTGATGATGCCTTTAGCAAACGATGATGTACTTGAGATCACGAGGTCATACTCGCGCAAATCGAGCATTTCAAAAGCCATCGGGAACAGCGTCAAAAACTTCTTGTGATGTCGGTTGGTCCCAGCAAGAGGAAGCTTTTGCAGAAAGGATGTCCGGACATCCATTTGCCGGAAAGACTTGAATGTGTGGTCGGCATCGTAGACCGATGTAAAGATAGGTGCATCGGGCCAAATCTCATGAAAGGCTTCGACAACACGCTCCGCGCCGCCTGACTGCGTTAGATAATCGTGGACAATTGCGACCTTCATTGGTTGTGGTTCCATCATTCCCTAATTCTCCCGATGCAAACCAAGCCGATGAGTGCCCATGTGATTTGTTATGCACAAACCGAGTTTGGTCCTCATGATACCTGTAGTCAACGAAGGACGTCTGTATAAACAGTCACACATGCGTAAGCAGTTGCGTCCCATGAAAAGTGACTTGCGCGTTCAAGCCCGTGACGCAGAGCCGTTTCACGGTATTCACCGTCCATGATGAGGCGCTGAAGCTTTTCGACTTGAATGT
>JBEEMN010000430.1:0-2553 GCA_041192625.1 Armatimonadota bacterium | reverse complement strand
CCACTGTGAAGCTGTAGTCCGGCAATGACTTTTGGTAGCTCAGCGGCTGCACGGATGGGATCGGATTGTGGATACTCACGGATGGCTTCCTGCAGCGGGCCGCGGACGACCCATGCAACCACTTGGACGGCAATGAAGTTCATGATGAGGCTGCTGAGCACGATTTGGACACCGCGAAAGTGAAGCATCAAGGCAGGGATGAGGGACCAGAGAGCCCCACCTATCATCGATGCCAAAAGCGTCACGACAATCGCAAGTGGCCCCGGAACGGATGCTTGTCCAGCCCAGCAAGCCAGCACAGCGCCCAGCAGAAACTGCCCTTCAACACCAATATTGAACATTTCTGCCCGAAACGCGATGACGACGGCAAGCGCAGTTATGAGGAGAGGAATGGTTTGTACGAGGGTGTTACTGATGTTGTATTGCGTTCCGATAGCGCCCTGGAGCAATGCCTGCGCGACAGCAACTGGGGATGCCCCGGCGATCATCACGATGCCAGCGCATGTACCGGCAGCAATCAATATCCACAAAAAGCTTACGCCGAGCGAAAGTGCTGATGTTCGTATCATGCGACCGCACCTCCCATGAGGCGTCCTAGGTCAGCTTTGTTAACGCCAGCCGGAACCGTCTCACTCAGCCGTCCTTCGTACAGCACTGCAATGCGGTCTGAAAGCGCCAGAATTTCATCCAACTCAGTGCTGATCAGCACGACGGCACAGCCAGCAGCCGTCGCGGCTCTCAGTGCACGGTGGACATAGGCAATCGCACCGACATCGAGGCCACGCGTCGGGTTCACGGCAACCAGCACGCGCGGCTTCCGGCTCATGGCCCGCGCAATCACGACTTTCTGCTGATTTCCCCCAGAGAGGGTACTCACAATGCATCCAGCATCTGCAGGCCGAATGTCAAACCGCTCGATCTCACCCTGTGCAAAACGCTTCACTGCCACCGTGTCAATGAACATCCCAAACTTTGTAAATGGAGGTTCGCTTACACGATCGAGAAGGATGTTGTCTGCGATCGTCATCGACATGACTAGGCCATCCGTTTGGCGATCTGCGGGAATATACGAAACGCCGTTACGCAGAAAGTCCTGCGGTGTACCTTTTTGGTGTGCGGCGATAACCACATCACAAATGGTCAGCGAACCTTGTGACAGCGGGGCGTTGCCTGTCAGCAGCGCTGCCAACGCATCCTGGCCATTGCCATCTACGCCGGCGATCCCAAAGACTTCGCCTTCCTGAATCAAAACACTTCCGCGGCGGAGCACGGAATCACCCGAAACCGCTGCGGCATCACGGAGCTCTACACGGATATTCCCATTCTTAGATATGTTTTTCCCCTCATTAACCGCGGTGAGTACAGCGAATGCATTCGAAGCATCACCTACCATTTCACGTGCAAGGTTAGAGACATCTGTATCTGCCGTCAGGCACTGATGGACCACTTGCCCACGCCGGAGGACCGTTACTTTATCTGCGACAGAAACAACTTCATCCAGCTTGTGGGTGATAATCACGACTGCTGTGCCTGTGGCCGCAATGCGACGGATTGTTGCGAAGAACCCGGGAAGCTCTCCGGGAGTCAGTACGGCTGTTGGTTCATCTAGGAGGAGTATTTTCCGCTCTCCCTGCAGGGCTTTCAGGATTTCGAGACGTTGCTGGGCACCAATGGTTTGCGTGTCGATTCTCGCATCCAGGTCGATGTCCCAGCCAAACGATTCCGCTTGTGTGGCAATACGGCGCCGCACGGGTCCCGCCGGCCAACCAAACCAGGCGCGATTTTCAACCATATCGGCGAGGATTAGGTTTTCTGTCGCCGACAGCGTCGGGACGAGCATGAAGTGCTGATGGACCATCCCGATGCCGGCTTTGGCGGCATCCACAGCACTTGCGAACGCCACAGGAATTCCATTCAGTTTGATTTCACCGCGTGTTGGTTGCGTAATCCCGGCGAGAATATTCAGGAGTGTTGACTTGCCCGCACCATTTTCACCAAGAATTGCGTGAATTTCGCCCGAATGTAGCTCAAGGCTGACATCGCTGAGCGCCACAAACCCGCCAAATGTTTTTGTGATGTTGTGGATGGACAGGACAGGCTGCGACATTTCGCACGAAGTATACCTGTAGCCCAAGGTGGAGCGCGGCGGTATGCTTTTCGCATGCCGTATTCACCTATCACAGCGACGCTAGGCTATGTCATCGATGGCCAAGGCAATGTACTGCTGATTCATCGCAATAAGCGCGATGATGATCAGGCGCTCGGGAAAATGAATGGGCTTGGCGGAAAAGTGGATGCTGGCGAGGACATCGCAGCGTGCATGGTCCGCGAACTTCACGAGGAAGCCGGGATCACGGTGACCGGGATGACCCTGCGTGGCACAGTTTCCTGGCCGGGGTTTGGTAAAAATGGCGAAGACTGGCTGGGGTTTATCTTTATCATAAATGCTTATTCAGGCAGCGTTTCCGATGGCAATGCTGAGGGGGATCTCCTCTGGAAGCCGATCGATGAGCTTGTCAACGGAACGTTACCGCTGTGGCCGGGAGATAAGTA
>JBEEMN010000429.1:0-2554 GCA_041192625.1 Armatimonadota bacterium | reverse complement strand
CAGAGTGCAGCGGCGATAACAGCGCTTAGCAATATGGGTGGGCAGCTTGCGACCCGTTTTGCTCCGGATGCATCCGGGAATGTTCCGATTATCTACGCAAACCGCAAGTCTGAATATGCGGCCGCGTACTATCAGGTCGGAAAGACGACAGGTTCGCTGCGTTGGAATGCTGGTTTGCGTGGAGAGTCCTTTGACCAGACCAACTTCTTTGCCAGTGAAACACCAAACTTTGACCCGAATAGCCCAGATAGCTTTGGTAATCCGATTCAGCGTGGAGCGCGGACAAGTGCAAAGGTTTCGCCACGCTTTAATGCGCTCTACATCCTTCCAAAGGATGGCACTTTCAAGCTGCTTGGCCTAAGGTTGTTCGGTTACGGACTTTCCCAGCCGGGAGCATTACGGTTCTCCTACAACCAACTCTTTACGCCGGCGCTTGGTCAGGGAGCCATGGGGATTGGCCAGACTAGTCTGGATCCATTGGCATATCCAACCAAGCCACAGACCACGGACCAGTTTGACTTTAGTATCGAACGGCAGTTTGGTTCCCAGACCCTCAAGCTTGGCTCTTATATGAAGGTCAACAATGATGCCGTTGGTTATCGCCAGATTGTTCCTGGAGCACAGGCAGTCGGGTTTACAACGACATCCCTTGGTAAGGTCCGTGCGGATGGTGTTGAGCTGACATACACCTTGAATCCACGCAATGAAGTCAATCCTGGAAATGTTTCTGCACTTTCCGGAACAACTGGGTTCGTAACCGTGTCCAACCAGAAAGTTAGCATTGATAACGCAACTACAGGCTCTTTTTCGCCTGAGTTCGATCAACGCACATCCGTTGTCGCTGGGTTTTCACAGGGACTTGGAGGCGGTACCCGCCTTGGACTCTCGTACGCTTACGGCAGCGGATTGACAGCATCGCAGTTCCAGGGTGGTAATCGTGCATCGTTGAACGAAGCGAATGCCCGCCTGCAATTTGGGCACAAGCTGTTTGGTGTGGTCTCCATCGATGCGTCTGTTGAGAACCTGTTCAATGCAAACTCATTGGTGAGTTATGGAAGTACATTTGCAGGAACCCGATTCCAGCAAGGTCGCCGTGCACTGCTGACGCTGTCCGCCAAGTATTAAGGTTTTTGGAATCCTGCCCGGAACGTTGAGGTGTCCGAGCAGGGTTCTTCCATTGGGAAGGGTTTTATATGAACAATCCGCTGGTTAAATTTCTAGTCGAAGAGTGGTTTATCGCGATCGTCTTAATTGCGATGTCCGTAGCGACAGTAACCGTGGTCTTTGAACGCCTTGGTGCTTATAAAAAGTACGGTGAGATATCCACGAATCTTCTGGCGGATGTCTTGGATCTCCTCAAGGCTGGTCGTGACAACGAGGCAACCCGTGCGGTAAACGATGCAGATGGCCCTGTTGCTGCCGTCGCCCGTGTTGTTTTGGCAAATGCGCGCCGTAGTGTTGGTGAAGTTGAGCGTTTGGTTCAGGAAGCCGCAGAAGACTACTTTATGCAGCTTGAGAAAAACCTCGCAATTCTCGACACAATCACGACACTCTCACCACTGTGGGGTCTATTTGGAACCATTGTTGGCATGATTCAGGTCTTCTTGAAATATGCGGTTGCGAACGACGACAAGTCCAAGCAAGCGATTCTTCCAAGTGTCGGTACCGCTTTGTACGCGACGGCTGGCGGTATTTTGATTGCCCTAGTGTGCTTTATTGCATACAACTACTTTGTCTCCCGTCGTAGCCGGATTATTGCTGAGACAGAGCAGGCTGCAAACAAGCTGATCAATGTTCTTGAGGCCCGCGGCACTTTTGCCCGCTGAATTGGACAGAGGTTAACTACCCATGCGTTTCCGAGCATCCCGGGAGATCAAACACACAAAAATCGAAATCATCCCGATGATTGACACGATGTTCTTTCTTCTGGTGTTCTTTATTCTTGCATCCCTGAATATCATCGACCTCCGGGGGATCAACATTGAGCTACCCCCGTCTGCGATGACAAAGTCTCCTGTTAGGGATCCACGGGATGTCAAGCTGGAAGTCGATATCGATGCGAACGGCAACAAGTATGTCAACAATGGCAAAAAGATTCCTGCCGGTGAATCGATTTCGAAGGTGCTGCTCGCTGAAATAGTCAAACAGTTTGGTCGCCAGCCTTCGGTGCAGGACTTGTCCGTAATGACGGTGATTGTTGCGCCGGATGAAACGACGTTTCACGAACATGTGATCAGTGCCATCGATGACTCGCGCACAGTGAAGATTGGCAAGTTTGCTGTTCGTTGACAGGGATTAGGTAATTAAATGGCGTTTCGTCGACGACGGGAAATCAAGAAGACAAAAATCGAAATCATTCCGATGATTGACACGATGTTTTTTCTTCTTGTCTTCTTTATCCTGGCTTCGCTGAATGTGATTGACATGAAGGGAAGTCGTGTCGACCTTCCGGATAGCGTCAATCAGGATTCACAGGCACGGGCCAAGGTTACGATCACGATCACCAAGGAACAGAAAGTCTCTGTCAATCAGGGAAAGGTAATCGGCAAGGGTG
>JBEEMN010000428.1:0-2554 GCA_041192625.1 Armatimonadota bacterium | reverse complement strand
TCCCAGGCCACCCAGTTGGCGGTGCGGTTCTGGCCAGAATACGAGATGGTGAGCCCTGGGTGTTCGAGGAGAGAGTGCCGATGTTCATGGTCATCCAGGGATGCACGATCCAGATTGCCAAAAAACAGCTCTGCTTTGCCTATTGGTGTACGTCCGGGTCCTGATAAGTCCGGGCGGTCCCGCATGTAGCTCATCATCCTTGGGTCAGCCCGACGGGCCAGCTTGGATGCGGTTTCATCATCAATCACCGATGCCAGTGGTTGGATGAACTCCGATGTGCGGGTTTCGTTGACCGGGAGGGCATCCATCGGGATGGCTTTTGTGTCCGCCGACGCTTGCGTCGTCAGCATCCGGTCACGCAAAATAGAACCCCCGATACCGAGCACAAGTGCGCCCACTCCCAACAACATCGGGAGCTGTAACTGACGTCGCTTGATTTTCGATATGGGGGTCATCATTTGTTGCTAGTGGGTTACATCAACACCATCTGGAGCAAGCGCATGTGCGGCAACCTTGAGTGCAGCAACGCCAGCCTCCGATGTTGCTTCCATGTAAGCACGCAGCAGTGGCTCGGTGCCGCTTGCGCGGAGCAGTAGCCAAGAGTCGTCATCGAGGAGGAACTTGACACCATCCGCCTTGTTGACAGAGACAACCTTGCGGCCTGCCACTTCTGTTGGAGGTGCGTTACGGAGCCTATCCATAAGCGCGACCTTGCTGGCTTCAGGCACACGGAGGTCGATACGGGTTGCGATGTAGGTTCCGAGCTGCTCACGGAGCTCAGCAAGAATAGACCCTGGTGTACGGCCTGTCTTGGCAACCATTTCGGTTAGGACGAGGTCGGCAACGATGCCATCCTTTTCCGGGATGTGACCGCGGACGGAAAGTCCACCGGACTCCTCACCACCCATGATCGCATCGTGCTGCTTCATCATCGCGCCGACCCACTTGAAGCCGACTGGCGTTTCGATAATCTCGACGCCCATTTGACGCGCGATGGCATCGATACGTCCACTGGTTGCAACGGAGCGGACGATGGCGCCGCTGCCCATCCGCTGTGCCCAGTGCCATGCAGTCAGCTGGAGCACATCATTACTGGTGATGTACGTTCCGGTTTCATCTACCATCCCGAAGCGGTCCGCATCTCCATCCATGGAGAGACCAATTTGTGCCCCAGTGCTGCGGACAAGGGCCCCAAGTTCGCGGAGGTTAGTTGCATTGGGTTCTGGGAGGCTTCCGCCAAACAATGGGTTCCGCTCATTGTGGATGGTGTGAACATTGACACCAGCCTCTTCGAGCAACGTGGAGAGGTAGCCACGCCCTGCGGCGTAGAGTGGGTCAACACAGATGGTCAGATTTGCATTGCTGATGGCATCAAAGTCGATCAGCTTTCGAACATGCGCAAAGTAGGCAGGCTGCGGGTTGATCTTGGTTGGTGCTGGACCACCGGTTTTGACGAGGTCAGGGTTTTCCTGAAGCTCTGCAATACGGCTGACAATAGGGTCTGTGTCAGCTGGGAGCGCTGGATGCAGATAGTCTGGGATGAACTTGATACCGTGGTACTCAGGAGGGTTATGGGATGCGGATAGCATCACGGCGCCCGCGAGGTTCAAATCTTTGATGGTGTAGGCGACGACAGGGGTGGGTGTGTCACGATCGACGACATAGGCGGGGATGCCATTTGCTCCCAGGATGTCGGCGACGAGGGCTGCGAATTGCTCGCTCAGGAAGCGTGCATCGTACCCGATGACAATCCCTTTGCTGCCTTTTCCTTGGCCGTTGACATGGTCGGCGATGGACTGTGCGACGAGAGCCACATTGTCAAATGTGAACTCGCGAGCCATTACTGCACGCCAGCCATCGGTGCCAAAGGTTATCTTCTTCGATGCAATCATGTTTTCACCATACCACTGAGGGCAATCTTCCAAAACAGGGGTGCACGTTGCGCGCACTACGGTTGATTTCGGTTGAATTATCCGCTGGATTTAGTGTAATTGAAACTCGTTAATCGAAATACTTGACACACCAAGAACGGAAAGAAGAGAATTTCTGATCCCTTTAGGCATCATGCCAAGGCATCGCACACGCCGATAGCTTTTGAATTACGTCCGTGGGACGAGGCTTACATCCACAACCTTCGGCGCATTCGGAGGCGTGTTTGCACTCGTTAGCGTAAATGCACCGCTGTCGCCATCCAGGTAGCCCGCCGCCAGCACCTGCAGGCGGTACGTCCCGATCGGACGCAAGAAGCCAAACTTACCGTTTACATCCGTGGTCGTTGTCTCAACCTGCACATCATTGCGGAGCAGAACCACACTCACACCCGCAAGCTTTGTCGCAGCATTTGTACTATCGGTAACAGTCCCCGTTATCGTATTCGCTGTTGCTGGAGGGTTTGTATTACCATCGTCGATGAGAGCTACATCCCCAATATCCAAGTACCCAACAGCAACATTTACGGTTTTAACAGCGCTTGCAGGTCCAAGGCTTGCCGTCAGCTCAGCCGTGCCCTCAAGGACATTTTCCAGCAGGAAGCGCCCTGCGCTGTCGGTTACCG
>JBEEMN010000427.1:0-2572 GCA_041192625.1 Armatimonadota bacterium | reverse complement strand
GTGACATTTGATGATGTTGCCGGTGTTGAAGAAGCCAAGCAGGACTTGATGGAAATCGTCGAGTTCCTCAAAAACTCGCGAAAGTTCCAAGCGCTTGGTGCGAAGATTCCTAAGGGAGTTCTCCTTCTGGGTCCTCCAGGTACTGGTAAGACACTTCTTGCCCGTGCCGTTGCAGGCGAAGCTGGCGTCCCCTTCTTCCATATCAGTGGAAGCGACTTTGTTGAAATGTTCGTGGGTGTCGGTGCAAGCCGCGTCCGTGATCTCTTCGAAACCGCAAAGCAAAACCGTCCATGTTTGATTTTCATCGATGAAATCGATGCGGTAGGACGTCAGCGTGGCGCGGGTTGGGGTGGCGGTCACGATGAGCGTGAACAGACACTCAACCAGCTGCTCGTTGAGATGGATGGCTTTGACCCTAACGCGGGCGTCATCGTGATTGCGGCGACGAACCGTGCAGATGTCTTGGACCCTGCTCTGCTACGTCCAGGTCGCTTCGACCGTCGTGTCATGGTAGATGCACCAGATGTTAAGGGACGGGAAGCTATTCTCAAGGTTCACACCAAGGGCAAGCCGATTGCACCTGAAGTCAACCTGACAACACTTGCGAAGCTAACGCCTGGTTTCTCGGGAGCTGAGCTCGCAAACCTGCTGAACGAGGCTGCACTGTTAGCTGCTCGCAAAGACAAGCGTCAGATTGACATGATCGACCTTGAAGATGCGATTGACCGCGAGCTCATGGGCCCTGCCCGGAAGAGCCGTGTGCGTTCAAAGGAAGCCCTTACCAAGGTTTCTGTACACGAAGCCGGCCACGCGATTGTTGGTGAACTCCTCGCACATGCAGACCCGGTTCACAAAGTAACCATTGTTGCTCGCGGCCAAGCTGGCGGTGTGACGATTAACCTCCCAGATGAAACACGTGAGGGTCGCACCAAGGGTGAGTTCGAAGACATCATCGCGATGGCGCTAGGTGGACGTATCGCAGAGCTTCTCGTCTACGGTGAGATTAACACAGGTGCGTATTCAGACCTGTCGCAAGTAACGCGTATTGCCAAGGCGATGGTTTGTGAGTATGGCATGAGTGATCGGTTGGGTAATCGACGCTTTGGTCGTGCTGCTGGGTCGCCATTCATGGGACGTGACTTCGGCGGTGATGAGTCTGACTACTCTGAAGAAATGGCACGCATCGTCGATGAGGAAATCTCAACGATCATTGACCGTAACTATGCACGTGCCGAGCAGATCCTGACAGAGAACAGGCATCTATTGGATCGTCTTACGGCTGAGCTGTTGGACAAGGAAACCCTTGACCGGGATGACTTCCTTGCTCTCATCCAAGATGCAGTTGTACCGGCGACAGGAGGGCGGACTCCAAAGCCACCTACTCCACCGATGCCTCCGACGACTCCCCCGCCACCGGTGAGCGATGCGGCTGCTTCCGATGACGCACCCGTTGGCACACCGCAGAGGCTGGAGCCAGGACTGGCTTAGCTGGAGATCAATCTACGGACCGGGCATCTACCCGGTCCTTTTCTTTTTGGCGATACCATGCGGTATGCCATTGGAACGACAGATTGCAGCTTACAGACTTAATAGAATCGTCCGAACACCCTACTCGGAGGTCTACCTCATCTGGGATAACCAAAACAGAATTGGCCAGATTGATATCCACTATGCACACCAAACGGTGTACGCAACGCTTGTTCTTGAACAAGAGCTGGAAGTTGCTGCAGAAGAAGGCCTAATCGCTCAGATTGATGAGCAAGTTGTACAGGCATACTTGCCTAACTTTGACCGTGAGGACTTCCTCGTAACTGTTTTTCGTGGCGAAGAAATCAGTAACTACACGGACACATCAGGATCATCTGAAGATGACATTGATGAGCTGGAAGAATAAAAATCCGGGAGTCAAAATAGTTGCCTCCCGGATTTCAAGCTAAGTCTCGAAGGATTATGTCCCTCTGGACACGTTTGACAGCGCTGGCTTAATCGCATGGTCATTCGTCGCGATTGGACCCGTCAGTGTCGCACCGGTGGTTTGCAGAAATGCCACGGCTCGGTTGATCTCATCCTGATCGCCAATGAGAGCCAGTTCGATCGTCCCGCCGCCCGCAGTAACCATCGCCTGACGGACAATGAAATCAACTGCAAACTGCTTGGAGAGCGTTGAGAGAAACGGTGACGATGCCACCACTGCATTGAGCGCAGCTTGATATACCAGCGTTACTTGCATTCCACTACTTCCTTGGCACTACGGCGAGAGCCGCGAGTGTTTATCTGATGTTTATTCTACAGGATGGAGCATCATCCATGAGTTAGTTGCGTATGCCTGAACGCACGCATCATTCCTGAATGGCTACTTGTGGCGTCACGTCCTTGCCCAGAAAAACGTGGACTATAACATCGCCTGCACTTGAAGCATTGAAAATATCATCGAGCTGATGGTGTCGCAGCTTCCAGCGCCGAAGCCACTGCCCATTCTTTTCCAAGCCGAAGTAAACAAACCGCTCACCTTTTTTACCCACCACTGCAGCTCCACGATAGTCGCTATCGGCGTCACGCTCAATCGTTGTGG
>JBEEMN010000426.1:0-2578 GCA_041192625.1 Armatimonadota bacterium | reverse complement strand
GGTTGCCAGTTGAACTCATCGGGATTCAATGTTCTTCTCCATCGCCAATGCCTTTAGCGCTCTGCCCTGCCCATCTGCATCGAATAGACGCGCCTGAACCCCTTGGAGAGGTTCAAGAACCGTCAACGCATCTGGGTAGCGCTCTGCTTTGATGTACGCATCCGCGAGCTTGTAGCGCCACGCCCAGTTTCTCCCGATACTCGTCCAGAATGGCCAGAGAGCAAGCGATCCCGCAGCGGCATCCAGAATCATGCTGATACTCCGGACCCCCGGAATCGTAATACGAAGCACTGTAATCAGCATCGATAACAGGATCACCCGAACAGCGAGCATCCAGAGAGCACGAATCTGCAGGCGATAGAGCGACTTGAGTGCCGATTCAAGGTCGGGAAGCGATGACGAATCACCTGTTTCTCGTTTCGACTTGTCTTTCAGCACGGTCCAATATACATCGTTGCAACCACCCGCTGCCCATCCGGCCAACTAAGTGAACAGACATCCAGTGATACACTTTCCATCAAGATTATCGATGTGATGCCACATCCGAGGAGCCTTTCAGTGAGAGCATCGTCCTACTTCGCCCCTACACTTCGCGAAGTTCCTGCAGAAGCAGAAATTCCAAGCCACAAGCTATTGTTGCGAGCGGGCTATCTCCGCAAGCTGGGCGCTGGCGTCTACACCTACCTCCCTCTGGCCTGGAAGGTCATCCGCAAGATGGAGCAGGTTCTCCGCGAGGAGCAAGAACTTGTTAATTGCGCGGAAATGCGGATGCCAACATTGGTTCCTAAGGAGCTGATGGAAGAGACTGGCCGCTGGGGCCTCGATGTCGTCTACAAGCTACAGGATCGCCGCAAGGCTGACTTTGCGCTTGGCTTCACGCACGAGGAAGTCATCACGGATCTTGCACGGCAAGAGCTTCGGTCGTGGCGTGACCTCCCGGTGATGCTCTACCAAGTGCAAACCAAGTTCCGGGATGAGCCACGCCCGCGCGGTGGTGTAATCCGGACACGTGAGTTTTTGATGTTCGATGCGTATTCCTTTGACAGGGATGTTGACGCGATGGACACCAGCTATAAAGCACAGCGCACAGCATACGAGCGCTTCTTCCAGCGCATCGGGCTTCGCTACCTCATCGTGGATGCCGATGGCGGTGCGATTGGCGATTTGGACAATCAGGAATTTATGTCGCTGGCAGATGCTGGTGAAGACACAGTGCTTAGCTGCGATTCCTGTTCTTATGCTGCAAATGCTGAGAAATGTCCAGTGAATGCGCCCGCCGCAAGCGAGACGGCGCCATCCGTAAGCCTTGAAGAAGTGCATACACCCAATGCACGGACCATTGATGAAGTTGCTGCGTTCCTTGGAACTGCGTCATCGATGTTCATCAAGACGCTGATTTACTCGGCCGATGGTAAGCCGGTCGTCGTTTTGGTCCGGGGTGACCATACGGTGAACGATGTTAAGTTGGCGCGCCTCGTCGGCGCCGCTGAGCTTGAGCTTGCTCCTGAAGCCATGGTGGTCGCTGTAACCGGTGCTCCAGTTGGCTTCGCCGGTCCCGTTGGCCTTACAAACGTTCCGATTTACGCAGATCATGCCGTGACCGTGCTTCAAAATGCAGTAACCGGTGCAAACAAGGCTGATTTCCACATCACTGGTGTAGCCGCTGGCCGGGACTTTACCTGGACAGTTGCCGCAGATATCCGGGTTGCAGAAGATGGCGATAGCTGCCCAATGTGTGTATCGGGGACGATGCGCACGACTCGCGGTATCGAAATCGGTCACATCTTCAAGCTGGGTGATAAGTATTCAAAGGCTATGCAGCTGGATGTCACTGGCGAAGATGGCAAGCTCCAGGCAATCCAGATGGGTTGTTACGGAATCGGAATGAGCCGTTCTCTTGCTGCAATTGTCGAAGCAAGCCATGACAAGGATGGAATCATCTGGCCGATTTCGGTAGCTCCGTTCGAGGTCAGCATCGTGGTTGCGGCGCGACAGGATGATGCCCAGTATGCGGCAGCGGATGCCATTTATACCGGCATGAAGGCGGCTGGCTTGGATGTGTACTTCGATGACCGTGATGAGCGGGCTGGCGTAAAGTTCAAGGATGCGGATCTGATGGGCTGTCCGATTCGGGTGGTCGTTGGCAAGGGCTTGGCAACAGGGGTTGTCGAGGTGAAGCAACGCGGCACCGATGTCGTTGAAACGGTTGCCCTCGCGGACATTATCCAGCACGTAACTGAGCTAAAACAGCAGCTTCTCACTGCACTAAACCCAGCGACGCATCACGTCTAGCCAAGGGCATCGGAAAACACAAACCCCGCCGCGGCAACAGAGCCATGGCGGGGTTTTCGTTATATTGTTGAGGAAACACGGATGGTCACCTCACCAAGGAAACTACTTTGGAGCGATAAGCTTCACAACGTCGTTCCACATAATCGTCAGGAAAAGCAATCCCATGATCGCAGCTCCAGCGAGATACACGCGTTGCATGTTGATGGCCGAGAGCTTCTTCCGACGAATGGCCTCAATCGTCAAAAGGACGAGGTGACCACCATCGAGGATTGGGATTGGGAACATA
>JBEEMN010000425.1:0-2578 GCA_041192625.1 Armatimonadota bacterium | reverse complement strand
AGGACTTGTTGTCTGTGGCGATGGCAATCGTAGCGTGCAGACTGTCGTCAAGACATGTGCAGCTGATTCCAAAGTGCCAGTCGTGTTTCCGAGTCCTGTTACTGGGAAATCACTGGCGCTCCCGGGTGATCATCAGCGGATGAACGCAGCGGTTGCCATCGCGGCACTTGAGCACAATTTTGGATCACTCTCGGAGAGCATCACGGATGCAGTGGTTGCCACTACACTCCCTGGACGCTTCGAGATTAAGGTAGTGAACGGACGCACTGTAATCTTTGATGGAGCCCACAATCAAGCCGCTGCAAAAGGATTAGCATCGGCAATAAGTGAGAGATGCGGTCCGGAGAAAGTCGTGTTGATCGTTGCCCACTCTGGAAATCATGACTCATCGGGCTTTGGCAAAGAACTCCTTGCTGTCACTCAACACGTGATCGTTACGTGCACACCCTTTCGTCCGCAGGAACCAGCTGAGGCGGCGGCTTTTTATGAATCCATGGACAAGTCTGTAGCGATTGTTCCGGATCCGGATGACGCGATTCGTCTTGCTCTTGAACTCTATGACAAAGACATCGCAATCGTAATATGTGGCTCCTTTTACCTTGCAAGTAGTTTTAAAAAGCTGGAACAAGACAACTAATGTCGGTTTCGATATCTAATCGTCAAGTTTGATTGCAAACCATCATCCAAACGGGTATACGTTTTTGTTCACATGACAATCTCCCGGTTACTTCCCTCTACATCCACCTGGTGCAAACCCGATCTCGCTTCTCTACCATCCACCATCGATGGGTTGACTCCGATGGCCCGTTCGTTTGTCATCGCCAGGTTAATTTCAGAGCAACCGGACCGCATGATCTTTGTCGTCTCGCCGACAAGACAATCTGCAACCGAACTTATGGAGCGCCTTCAAGGCTGGCTTGGCACCGATGTGCCGGCTCTTCTCCTGCCATCCGATGTCCACCTCTTACAAGACGACCAAGAGGCGGCACGTGCGATTGGTCCCGTTGGCGCGAGAGTACTCGCCCTGCAGCAGCTTGTCAGCAATACTCCCCCACGCCTTGTTGTCACGTATGGGCAAGCGCTGCAAACGCGACTTCCGGCTCCTAATGTCCTGACCGCACGCGTACTTGTCATTCGTGTCGGTCAAACGATGGCACCGGACACAATTGCGGCGCGCCTGAATGCCTACGGCTATATCCGTGAGGAACAGGTTTTGGTGCCTGGTACCTACGCTAGACGTGGTGATTTGTTGGATGTGTATCCATCCGATGCAGAGAAACCGTACAGAATCGACTTTTTCGGTGATGACATCGAAAACATTAGAACCTTTGACATTGAAACACAGCGCTCTGATGGGCGTGCCGAGTTCATCACTCTGGTCCCAGGACGTGTCGTCTCTTATTCGAGAGCCGTGATGGAACCTGCGGCTCAAGCGCTAGAATCAGCCCTCAAGTCAAGGCTCGAACAGCTTACTGAGCTTGGTGTAGATGATGAAGTTAAGGACCGTTTGCGCGATGCGGTTGAAACAGAGACCATAAAGATTAGGTCTGCGCAGTACTTTGCCGGGATGGAGCGTCACGTACAGCTGCTTCATCCAGAATCCGTTACCGTAGATAGTTATCTCCCGGATGGAACATTGGTTGTCTTTGATGAGCCATCATCGACTTGGAATACAACCAATCGCGAAACGGATGTTCTGGTAACCCACCTTGGTTTCCGAGCCGACCGGGGTGAAATACTCCCCGTCTCCGATGCACTTTTGGTCTCTCTTGACACAGTGTTTGCAAATCTCAGCCGGTTTCCACACCTAACCACTTGTCAGCTGCTCCGTGATGTTCCAGGTCTTGAACGTGGACCTGTTCTCTCCGGCCACTCGGATCCTGTCGAAGCATTTCGGGGACGTAGCCAGCCGTTCATCGATGCTGTCGGTACGTGGTGTCGTAATGGCATCACGGTTATTGCCATTAGTGCACAAGCGCCGCGAATACGCGGAATTCTGCAGCATAACAAGCTCTCCGAGGCGGATGAACCCACACCGGGCAAGATCTGCCTGATCAATGGCGCCATTAACGGTGGCTTCCGGATACAAGACCCGGCGACGATTGTCCTCAGCGACCTTGAAGTCTTTCATCCTGCCGATGTCAGGAAAAAGAACAAAATCCGTCCTGAGTTCAAAGATGGGATGCGCCTGACAAGTCTTTTAGACCTTGAGCCTGGAGATTATGTCGTCCACATCAACCACGGAATTGGACGCTACCGTGGCTTAGCCAAGATTCCGGTACAAGGTACAGAACGTGAGTTTTTGCTTGTCCAATACGATGGCAATGACAAGCTGTATGTACCCACTGATCAGATTGACCGCCTTCAAAAGTACATCGGAAGCGAAGGCAACGCACCGTCGGTGCACAAACTCGGCGGTACTGAGTGGCTTAAGGCAACCGCTAAAGCGCAGCGACAGGCGAAGGAAATCGCTGGGGATCTTGTAAAGTTGTATGCGACCCGCCAAGCCAGCGAACGACCGACATATTCCGATGAAAATCCGTGGCTTAGGGAAATGGAAGATGCGTTTCCTTATGTC
>JBEEMN010000424.1:0-2580 GCA_041192625.1 Armatimonadota bacterium | reverse complement strand
AACGGGATGTGAATGTAGGCTGCGGCGGGTTGTTTGCGTTCAGGTTGCCAGTCCCGTCGCAGCAGCTCGGATTTCACGTCGCTAAATGCGTGCGAGGAGTTCAGCTTTTTTGAGCTCGTATTCTTCGGCCGTTATGGCGCCGGAGTGCATTAAGGCGTGGAGGGATGCCAGCTTTTCGATGCAATCCTCGACAGGATCCACGACGGGCGCAGGTGGTGCGTTCGGTGGAACTGGGATTGTCGATGTTGGCGAAGCATCAGGCGTAACGACGGGTTGCTTGCGTCTGAAGTCGCTGATCTTGAGGTGGAGTGTCTTCGCGAAAGACTCGGAGAGGGCCTGAATGCTAGGCTCGGTTCCGCGGCGGCAATCCTTGAAGTAGTTCTTCAGCGTTTCGCCGGCGGCCCAAGCGACAGCAGCGGTGATGGGCGCCTGAATGGCGACGGAGACAAGGTAGCCCGCACCTGGAATAAACTTCGCGAGCTTTGAACCGGCATACGCGGCACCAAAAGCTCCACCGAGCACAGTTGCGGTAGTCGTTGCGATAGCAAAGCCCATTTGTCGTGCGCGCTTGGCAGACACGAGAACTTGATAGACACCGGAGAGCTCCGTGGCCATTTTGGAAAATGTTGCCGTCACGGCAGCGATGTCAAGGCCAAATGGCAAGAGGTTGGCCGCTGCACTGATAGCGGTGTAGGTCAGGATGATGCCATTTGCGCGGCGATCAATTTCATCCCAATCCGGTTCCATTGGCATCATGGTCTCATCCCTCATCGGTGGCCAGTCACTGGTCTTCCGGCCGGGCAACACACCATCCCCCATCGTTTCAATGAGCTTGTCCTTGGCAGCATTTCCAAGGCGTTTGAGGGTGTCTGCGATCTGATCCGGTTCCATGTTGGCTCCCGCGTCCATCGTACCGCTTTCACGGCATCTGGACAGTCTACGCAAGGCGGTTTGCATTGGTTCCTGAGATGCAAACGGAAGGTAGCATATACAACATGAATGTCACACAGAGTGAGCGTGAATACTGGACCCGGCATCCGGGACGACCTCCCGTGATGCGGCAGTCTTGGCGGGATTTACTGTTTATTCATTGGCCGGTTCCAGCGTATGTTATCCAACAGGCGCTTCCCCACGGGCTCACGGTGGACACATTCGATGGATTTGCTTGGGTGGCATTGGTTCCGTTTCAAATGCGAAATGTCCGGCCGGTATGGGCTCCATGCGTGCCCGGGCTGAGCAACTTTGCCGAGTGCAATGTGCGGACGTATGTCCACGTAAATGGCAAAGCTCCGGGTGTTTGGTTTTTCAGCCTCGATGCGGCAAATGCCATCGCGTGTGCCATCGCCCGGTTGACATTTTCTCTCCCCTATTTCCACGCAAAAATGAACGGTGTTGTGACAAACAACGAGTTTCGGTACCAAACATCACGCCACAAGCCGGGCTTGGATGTAGCGCTCTCAGCATCCATTGCGCCCGGAGAACCATTACCCGCGGTCCCGGGCACGTTTGCTTGGTGGGCTGCGGAGCGCTATCTGCTCCACAGCATCCATCGGGGTACGCTGCACACAGGTCAGGTCCATCACAAGCCGTATCGCCTCATCGATGCCACCGTTGACTTTTCACAGTTTGATGCCGAATTTCCGCTCTCGGATGTCCGGAACATCCCACCTCCTAGCGTTCTATATTCACCAGGCGTGGATGTGGATGTGTTTGACCTGAAGCCATATTCACCCATTGCACGTGACTGAATCCCCCATTCGGCTTGCGACATTGGGACAAAAGACCCATGCCCACGATTTTGGCATCTGATACACCATGGAAACAGGAGAGATAAGTACAAATGTTGCGTAAACGCGAACACGATGAACTAAACCAGCTACACGATGGAACATCGGAGCTCAGTGCAGCCGCGATGGTGGATGACCCATCTGAGCGTCGGATGTACAAGCGTTACCGGGAGTTTTTCCGGGATGCCGACCAGCACCGGACCTGGAATCTCTGGAATGACATCCCTTGGAATGAAATCCCTGAAACACCTGCATCGGAAGAGCTGATTGCCGCCGTCGAACGTCGCTACGTCGAGCTCATGTTCCTCCCTGACTACTCATCCCGTGCATTGCAGTCTCAGCGTTCATCCCGTGGCCGCGCATGGTTTATGACGCGCTGGGCCTACGATGAAAGTAAGCACCTCCTCGGACTCCAGGAGTGGTTGATTCTGCGTGCTGGGTACACAGATGAGATTTGCCGAAGTACATGGGAACGTGAGCTGACGGATAATCAATGGATTCCGCCGATCGATACGCCCGAAGCGGTCCTGATTGATAGCCTTGCGTGGGAATGCTACGAAATCGATGGCCTAGCAGCTATCCGGGATCTCGCGGTGACAGGCGGGGATGTCACTCTCCTCCGCCTGATTGACCATTTGCTCCTCGATGATGCAGCGCACATGTCATTCCTCCGGGATTCGATTCAGGAAGTGCGTAACTCACGTCCGGATGAAATCGCAGAGGCTTTGGAAGCTGTCTGTGCAACGCTTGTAGATCCGGGGCTGGTCACACGGCTGCGTGCAGAAGTCGCCCA
>JBEEMN010000423.1:0-2580 GCA_041192625.1 Armatimonadota bacterium | reverse complement strand
GAGACCTTGCACACGGTTGGATTTCCCGAGAGCTGGAGCGTGATCTCTGCGTCCATCGGCCAATAGACTTTGTATGCAGCGCGCACCTGCGCGGCTTTCCACTTGATCGAGAAGCGCCCGGCGTGTACGAAGACACCCACTAGGCGAGGGTCATCTACCATGCATTTCACGGCATCGGAGCCGATGAGCTCCGCACCAGATTTGGGGTCGATTACGGAGATTTTGCCATCGGATGTGACATCAATCCCGTAGCGGTGAAAGTCTTCTGCGAAGGCATCCGGGGAGGCTGTCTTTTCATCGACAAGCGCGCGGATGAGAGAGCCATCGCCATCCGGGCCGGTGGTGAACTGTATAAACCCAATGGAGACATAGCCGGTGTCATAGGTCTGAGATGCTTCAAAGGTTCCTTCGAGTTTACTGATGGCGGTGAAGGCTTTCCGTGCGGCGTCGGAGAGTCCGGCTTCGGTGAAGAGCAACTTGGTCTGGTCGGCTTCGCTTGAGGATGCCGTGGCTGGTGCACCGACGGAGTTCACGCCACGCGGAAATCGGTAGTAAGCGTAGCGCTCGGGCAGGCGGACATTGTCAAGCATTTCGATGGTTCGGTTTTCGATGTCGAAGTGGATGATGTGGCGGTTTGGGGCGACGACGGATGCGATTACCGGAGGTGCACCAAGGGCATCGATGAGAGATTGCGGTGCGGGGCCGGGGTGGGGCGGGATTGTTGTGGACGTATCTTGGCCACGTCGAGGTTTTCGGCTGCCGCGGGATGGCAGGGCTGGCGATGTTTCCCTGCCGGATGAGTTTTCAGCCGAAAGGGTATCGCTTGGAGCTGTCAGCAGAGCTGTGTTTCGGCGCTGCGCCTCGGCGCGCGCGGTTTGCCAGTCATGTTTGATGCGTAGCGAGAGCCAGTCTTCCCAGCCTTTGGTATCGCCACTGTTGGATGCCTTTGCAGTCTGGGTCGGGGCGACCTTGACGGACCCACTGACGGCTTTGGTGTAGGCGAGCAACCACGTGGATGCATCCGGGTTTAGACGCGCCGTAAAGGGACCTTTCTGGCCATCCATCTCGGCGAGCTCAACTTGATAGCGGTTTTCGGTCTGCCACCAGCTAACGATTTTCTCGCGTTCAGCGGGCGAAAAGACAGGTTCGGATGGTCGTGCAAAAGCGTGCATCCCTGCGGACAGTACGAAGGTTGTGGAAAAGATTGCCGCGATAACGTTCGCCTTATACACCATGTAAACATACTCCAGAAACCCAAAAAATGACCACTCTTGAAGGGAATCATCGGGATTATTGGGACAATTCAGCAGACTGGAATTGTGAGTAGATATCCCCAGACTTGGAAATGTACATATTTTTCTAACGGCCCATTTGGATATTGGTGTTATGGATTCTAGACAAGACTCCAGAAACCCGAAAAATGACCACTCTTAGAGGGAATCATCGGGATTATTGGGACAATTCAGCAGGATAAATCTCACAAAGACGACTCCATTTCATGGAATAACGATATATTCCTACCGACATACTTGCATATATGTGTTATGGATTCTAGACTGTTATCGAGAAATAGCATTCTGGGAGAACTTCAATGGCATTGGATGAATCGATTTTGGGCTTTGATACGCTTGCTGTGCATGCAGGCCAGGTTCCGGATCCAACGACGGGCGCGCGTGCTGTCCCCATTTATCAGACATCCAGCTTTGTCTTCCGGGATGCTCAGCATGCGGCGAATCTGTTCTCCCTTGCTGAGCTTGGAAACATTTACACCCGCTTGATGAACCCGACCAACGATGTTTTTGAAAAGCGGATTGCAGCCCTTGAGGGCGGTGCAGCAGCGCTTGCGACGGCAAGTGGTCAGGCTGCAGAAGCGCTTGCTATCTTGAACATCGCGGGAACCGGCGATCACATCGTTTCATCCACCAGTTTGTATGGCGGTACGTGGAACCTGTTCCGACATACGCTGCCAAAGCTCGGCATCACGACGACCTTTGTCGATCCATTTGATCCAAGTGCCTTTGAAGGCGCGATTCAGCCAAATACCAAGGCGATTTATGCGGAGACCATTGGGAATCCAAAGCTTGACACGATTGACATCGCGGCTGTTGCAGAAATCGCTCACAAGCACGGTTTGCCATTGATCATTGACAACACATCTACAAGCCCAGCTGTCGTCAACCCGATTGCGCACGGGGCTGACATCGTTGTGCACTCGGCCACCAAGTTTATTGGTGGGCATGGCAACTCGATTGGTGGCGTAATCGTTGATTCTGGCAAGTTTGACTGGTTTGGCTCCGGGCGTTTCCCGGGCTTTACGGAACCGGATGCCAGCTACCACGGCCTCGTTTTTGCAAACCTCCCAGAGCCACTCAGAAGCATCGCGTTTGTCCTCAAGGTCCGCCTGCAGGGGATGCGCGACATCGGTGCGGCGCTTTCGCCATTCAACAGCTTCCTCTTCCTTCAGGGGCTTGAGACCTTGCACCTCCGCTTGGAGCGCCACTCCAGCAATGCGCTTGCGGTAGCTGAGTATCTTACGAAGCATCCAAAGGTCAAATCGGTTACGTTTCCTGGTCTGAAATC
>JBEEMN010000422.1:0-5002 GCA_041192625.1 Armatimonadota bacterium | reverse complement strand
CACCATGACGCTCTACAAAAGCAGGAGCAATCACTGTAAAGAGTTCCTTTACAATGTCCTCGTCTTCAGCAGAACGACCACCAAACGTCGCACGCGCAATACGGCGGGAGTGAACTGAGTCATCCTTAGCACGCGTTACGAGCTTCTCGATGAGGGGTTGAATCTCTTTTGCACGGGTTTCCGTGGTCTCGATGCGCTTGTAGATAATCATCGAGCGCAGAAGCCCCTTGAGCAGCGCCTTCCGCTGATCCGATGGTAGGCCGAACTGACGGCCGCCAATCCTATGTCGCATTTATTTACTCCTCATCGAAGTCCGGGTACTCACCGAGTCCCGAGTCCTTAAGAGCAAGTCCCAGTTCCTGCAGTTTTTCCTTCACTTCCGTGAGGGACTTGCGTCCGAAGTTTCGGATGTTCAGCAAGTCAACTTCAGAGATCTGAGTCAAGTCATGTAGTGTCAGCAATTGCGCCTTCTTAAGGCAGTTGTATGTCCGAACAGAAAAGTCAAGCTCTTCTATTCGCTGTTGGTGTCCAGCCGGGATAGCTGCTTGTGCACTGGCGGTCAGAGCTGGAGCGGTTCTAAGCGGCCGACCGGTAAGGGTCATAAAGCGCTCAAAATGCTCGGTAAGTAGCTCTGCTGCCTGTGATACAGCCACTGCCGGTTCTATCGTCCCATTCGTTGTGACTTCGAGCGTCAACCGCTCGTAGTCGTTCCGGTTACCAACACGGGTAGGGTCAACCGAGTAGTTAACCTTGCGCACTGGACCGAACGCAGATGGGACTGGAATCTCACCAATAATGTCAGATCGACGGGATGTATCCGGCATGACATAGCCACGTCCGGTACGAATCGTCAACTCAACATACAAACTCGCCGCTTCATCAGAAATGCGCGCCAGATAGACATCCGGATTGGCGATTTCAACATCCGTCGGGCAGATAACATCCGCTCCACTGATGACGCCAACACCCTTAGCATCTATCCGCAATGTCCATACATCCTCACCACGCTCAATGGCATCGTCATGGACCTTGACACACAATTCTTTAAGGTTCAGAAAGAGCTCGGTAGCATCTTCCTTGAGACCCACTATCGATTGGAACTCATGCTGTACGCCTTCAATTTTGACGGATGTAACAGCAGCACCTTCCACCGACGAAAGCAGAACACGTCGCAACGAGTTACCAAGGGTGGGACCGTAACCAGGCTCAAGAGGCTCGACCACGAACTTGCCGTAGTTTCCCTCCGTCTCAAGGACGCTGATTTCTGGCTCTCTAGAATCGGAATGAACCATTCTTTCTCCTTTGACCACTTATGCAGTCGTGCAACGCATTAACGTGAGTAGAACTCGATAATGATCTGTTCCTTGACCGTCGTATCAACCTCATCACGACGAGGAGCAGTAATCACCTTGCCTGAGAACTGGTTGACATCAAGTGACAACCACGACGGCACACGACCGGCTCCGGATGCAAGCGCATCCTGAATCAGCGGGTTACGGCGTGCGGATTCAGCCAAAGTAACAACATCACCTGGGCGAAGTTGAATCGATGGAATATCAACCGTGCGGCCATTCACAAGGAAGTGACCATGGTTGACGAACTGTCGGGCTTGCGCACGGGATGTGGCGAAGCCAAGACGGAAAACTGCATTGTCAAGACGGAGCTCGAGAAGCTGCAGGAGGTTTTCACCGGTAATTCCACGGCGGCGCGTCGCTTCTGCGACGTATGCACGGAATGGACCTTCCAAGACCCGGTAAACCTGACGCATCTTCTGCTTTTCACGAAGCTGGCTACCATAATCCGTAATCTTTGGCGGGCGGCCCGTATTGCCCTGCCAACCTGGAGCATAGTTGCGGCGCTCGATGGCGCACTTCTTCGAATAGCAGCGAGCCCCCTTGATATAGAGCTTCTCGCCAGCCCGTCGACATTGTCGGCAACGGGCATCCCCGCTGACCGCATTTTTAGATTTAGACATAAATCTCTTCCTCCTCCTTCACTGCCCGGCAGTGGGAGTTTACGAGTGCATCGTCAGACGCGACGACGCTTAGGTGGACGACATCCATTATGAGGCAATGGAGTAACATCACGGATAACCGTGATCTCAAGGCCAACCTGGGCGAGTGCACGCACTGCGGTCTCACGACCACTTCCAGGACCCTTAACATTAACCTCAACACGCTTCAAACCATGCTCTTGCGCCTTGCGTGCAGCCTGCTCAGCAGCGAGCTGTGCCGCAAACGGCGTACCCTTACGGGAACCCTTGAAGCCAACCTGTCCAGCCGATGCCCATGAAATGGCATCACCCTTCGTGTCAGTCAAAGTAACGATGGTGTTGTTGAAGGTGCTCTGAATGTGCGCGATACCAACGGCGATATTCTTCTTCGCCTTGGACTTGCCTCTGTTACCAGATGTAGATTTTCGTGCCATGATTCAGCCTTACTTCTTCTTCTTCTTCGCACCAACAGTACGCTTTGGTCCTGCATTGGTAGATGTACGCTGCCCACGCACTGGAAGACCACGACGGTGGCGGATGCCACGCGTACATTGGATTTCCTGCAGGCGGCGGATGTTCATCTGGATCTGGCGGCGTAGGTCACCCTCGACGCGCCATTCCTTCTCAATCACCTCGCGGAGCTTGGAAACATCCGACTCAGATATCTCTGCAACTTTCGTACGCGGGTCGATACCGACCTGCTCCAGAATCTTTCGTGCGCCGGATAGGCCTACACCAAAAATATCAGGAAGTGCGTACTCGATGCTTTTATCGCGTGGAAGATCCACGCCAGCAATACGGGCCACTATAATTTCTCCTAGATAACCAAGTTAACCTTGGCGTTGCTTGTGCTTTGGGTTCTGGCAGATGACGCGAACTACGCCCTCACGCTTAATAACCTTGCACTTGTCGCAAATCTTCTTCACAGAAGCTCGGACTTTCATTGCATTCCCCTTCTCCGACCCCTACCGGTATCGATATAGAATCCGCCCACGCGTCAAGTCGTATGGCGTCAACTCCACCAAAACACGGTCTCCAGGGAGGATCTTGATGTAATGCATACGGATTTTCCCGGAAATGTGAGCCAGCAGCTCGTGGCCGCTGTCAAGACGAATCTTGAACATCGTGTTAGGTAGGTTCTCCACCACAACACCCTGCACTTCAATTCCAGATTCCTTTTCAGGCTGCTCGTCGTCGACTTTGCGCGCCGGTGATGGCCGTCCGCCGCCAACCCGCCCCTGTGCGGGACGAGAGCCTCCGCTCCGTTGTCCGCCGCCTGGGCGACCTGATGATGGGCGATATCCGCCTGGTTTACCAGCCATATTCTAAGCAGTTCTCCGTTCCATCTACGTGTGTGCCGATAGATAGACGCACACTAATACCCTACGCAGATACGCAGGGACACACACAAGTTCCAGTTATATCTGATTAGTGATGGAATCGCAAATGTTCTTGAAGACACCATCGGGTGATTGCGTACCATCGATAGACAACAGCTGGCCAGTCGCGATGTATTTTGCAAGCAAAGGAGCGGTCAGACTTTCGTAAATAGCAAGCCGCCGGCTAATAGCGGTTGGCCTGTCATCTTCGCGACGATACAAGTCTTCTCCGCAATGTGGACAAGGAATGCCAGTATCCGCGTCTTCTAAGCGAAGGCTGGCAATGTAACCGCAAGCCTTACACGTCCGCCGGGCCCCAAGCCGCTCGACAAGCTCATCGTTAGGTACATGCAGAAAAACCACTTTGTCAATCTGCCTACCTACTGACAACAACCAGCGATCGAAGAGATCCGCTTGATGTGTCGTCCTCGGAAATCCATCAAGGACAACATTACAATCGAATTCCGTAAGTACCGCCGCAACGACATCCATGACCACAGCATCGTCTACGAGTCCCCCATTCGTAATGACAGCCGCGGCCTTGGCGACTTCAGATTCAGGGTCATTCTCTAGCGCTGCACGAAACAATGCACCTGTAGACAAATGCGGTACACGAAAGTGCTCGGCTATCCGAGCACTCTGTGTACCTTTACCGGAGCCCGGAGGGCCCATCATCACCAACAACACGCCTGATTACCGGGCACGGCCCCGCAGCATGTTGTCACTGTCATCACCACGCCGCTTGATAAAGCCATCGTAGCCCTTCATAGCTACCTGTGCTTCCATCGCCTGCATCGTTTCCATGACAACACCAACGACAATCAACAGCGATGTTCCACCGACGTAAGAGAACGTTGGAACACTTGTCATCACTGGCGCCCAATACTGAATAAGTGAAATACCGGCAAGAAAAATCGCACCTGCCAAGGTCACACGCGTCAGGACTTTGTCAAGGTACTCTGCCGTCGGTTTACCCGGACGATAACCAGGGATGAACGATCCGTACTTCTTTAGGTTGTCGGCGATATCCGATGTGTCGTATTGAATCGCCGTATAGAAATACGTGAAGAACAGCACAAGGACTGTGAATAGCAGCGATGCCAAGACTCCAGGAAGGAATCCAAAGCGCGGGTCACGATACCCAGGTGTCAGCCACTCCGTCGCACTTTTCAAAATATCCCCCACCGGAGTTCCACCGGGGAAGAACTGAGCAAGGGTCTGCGGGAAAAGCTGCAAGGACATCGCAAAGATAACCGGTATGACACCAGCCGTGTTTACCTTCAGTGGTAAGAACGACGAGCCACCGCTTGTCATCTGCTTTCCAACGACTTTACGCATGTGTTGGACTGGTATTCGGCGAACTCCCTGCGTCATATAGATGATGCCAACGATTGACGCGAGGAACAACGCAACAATCGCAATCACACCGATGATGGGAACTGCACCCTCACGAACCGCAACCGCAGTCTTCATTACCTGCGCAGGAATGGAAACCATAATTCCCACGAAGATAATCTGGCTGATGCCGTTTCCAATACCGCGCTCTGTAATCTGCTCACCCAGCCACAGCAAGAACATCGTTCCAGCAGTCAAAGCAGTTACCGTTGTGGCAATGGAAATGATCCCGGGT
>JBEEMN010000421.1:0-3506 GCA_041192625.1 Armatimonadota bacterium | reverse complement strand
TCCCAAAGCATTTTGAGATCCGGATCGTTTTCGAGTGACTTACCTTCGATCAGGGCAAGAATACGTGCCCGTGCAAGGCTACGAGATGACTGAGCATCCCTCTCGGAAACCTTCATCCAGAGACCTGTCTGCTTCTTTAGGTCCTGAATACGAAGGGCACTTACATCGATATCAAGGCGAGCCGATCCACATGCAAGCTCAACGATAGTACGCAGCGGAGTAACTGGTGCGCTGGATGACTGAAGGGTAGTTAACTTCAACTCAGCTGTCGCATCCTGCCAATCAGACATCCCCTTCCAGCGGCACCGAACTTCGCCATTTGCGAGCTTGCTCCCATACGCCACATCGATTTTTGCAACGAACTGCCGCTCAGAGCTGTCCAGTACTTTTGGGTAAGTGACATCCAGTGCCAGCAGTCGCGCGAGAGGGCCATCCGGAGGTGCATTGACGAGCGACAAGTGAGCCGCATCCACATTGCGTAACACACCTTGAAAGTTGCCGCTGAAGAACTGCATCACCGCGGGTTGCAGCGCAGCGCTAACACTCCGGAGCACGGACACATCATTGCGTTTTGGCTCAAGCAAAAGCTCCATCCGCCGTACGCGCCGGCCCATCCGATAGCGGGCATCCAACATTTCATTCTGTACCATCATCGCTACAGCCACTCCAATCATAGAGTTGTCAATTTTGCGGATGCAACAGTACATCCCTCAAACCACCGTTACCATACCAAATCCATCAAGGGCATCCCGTGACACTGACAACATAATCAGCACGTAACATTTCAAGCAAAATCACACTCCAGTTCGTACCCAATTACAGTCATAATCGGAGTGTATGCAATTCTCAAATCTGAATGAGAGCGTCTCCGTTGTCATTCCAGGCTACAACGTAGGCTCGTACATCGAAGCCAGCCTCGCTTCGGTCTATGCTCAAACACACAAGCCGAGAGAAGTTATCTGCATCAACGATGGCAGTACAGACGACACGCTTGACGTCCTCCATCGCCTGCAAAACATCTACCCAGACCTCATCATCATTGACCAGCCCAATGGGGGTGCGTGCTCAGCACGAAATGCTGGCCTGAAGGCAGCAACGGGTAAATGGATTCAATTCTTTGATGGTGATGATGTCATTCTTCCCCAGAAAATCGAGTCGCAGATAGCCTTGGCGTGCTCAGAACCCGATGTAAATGTTGTTATCGGGAGCTATCAGGAAGTCGATTCCAACCTCAAGTACATCCGGACGCTGACGGAAGCCGCGTGCCCCGATGTCTACATCGCCATCATGCTCAGCCGCGCCGGAAGAACATCGTCACACCTGTATCGAAGGTCTGCGGTTGTGCGGGCTGGCGGATGGAACACCGCCCGTAAGAGCTCACAGGAATATGACCTTCTTTATCGCGTGGCAAGGCTTGGCGGCATCGCAAAGTTTGATGCAAACGCCTACACACAGCTGCGGCTGCGGGAAGGTAGCATCACGCACACCAATGTTGCCGCAAACGTCCGGCGTGTGCTTGATCTCCGAATCAACATCTTCGAAGAGCTCAGCAACGAGACATATCCGTTTCAGGATGAATTGAAGCAGGCATTGTTCGAAACCATCCGGCTGACCTATTCTTATGACCGCGACTACGCGCTCGAAATCCTGAACCAATACCTACCAAAGTCATTCTCACCAAACCGAAACAGTGTCTATGCACTTGTTTACAGCCTTTTTGGAATCGATGGAGCTGAGCGCCTGTCGAAGCTGGGGCAACGCCTCCGCGGCGCGGCGTAAAACAGGCTTTCCTCGACGGGTGTAAAAACACCTTGGAGGCAACCACTGGATGTCCCTCCACCCGCTAAATTTACCTGTTTTCGCAACAATTTTAGTTCGGTAAACATAACATCACGACACCGCCAAAGAGCGCGATTTGGTGTCTAAAAGATGTTTATATACTCATTATAAATGTTACGTTTACTGTAGTTACCTTAAT
Organism: Armatimonadota bacterium; assembly: GCA_041192625.1. GTDB lineage: Bacteria > Armatimonadota > Armatimonadia > Armatimonadales > Armatimonadaceae > CAIRTT01. The sequence continues at coordinate 1,528 of JBEEMN010000421.1, read as the reverse complement.
ATTTTGGTAATGGCAAAGTGTGTGCATTTTGACACAGTCCTGAGGTATTACCCTCCTTGGATATTCGTGTCCCAAGCTCGATCAATATCAGGATATTGAAATGAAATCTTCTCCGTTGCAGGCGGGCGGCCTCAAACCCTTTGTGGATGCTCTCCCGATACCAGGCAGGCTCGCAGAAACCCCGATGTCAGCTATCCCGGCGCTGGCACCACGCTACTTCACTTACGGAACGCCGAAGTGCTACACGCTTAGGGAACACGAAGCCTTCCATCAGTTTCACAGAGATCTTCCACCGACTCTGATGTGGACATACAACGGAACCTTCCCAGGCCCAATCATCGCGCACCGCCTCGGAACACCCGCAGCCTTCCGCCGCATCAATGACCTAAACCCCAACTACCGCGGCTTTGGCATCGTCGAAACCGTACTGCACAACCACGGTGGCTGGCAAAGCATCCCAAACCAAGTCCCAGACAATGACCGCTCGCACTGGGCATCCACAGTCTGGTACCACGACCACGTCGCCGATCACACCGCTGGAAATGTCTATCACGGCCTCGCGGGGATGGTGAATCAGTTCGATGATGTCGACTCTGATAACGAAAATGACACGAATCCAATGGCGTTACGCCTCCCAAGCGGCGCCTTTGACATCCCGCTAGTGCTAGGTGACTACATCCTGAACCGCGATGGCTCTCTCTACTTTGACCAAATGGAAGATGCCGGCCAAGTTGGAAACCTCTTCTGCGTCAATGGCAAAGTCCAGCCTTACCTCAACGTTGCCCGCCGCAAGTACCGTTTCCGCTTCCTCTGCGCATCACAGGCACGCCACTTCCGCCTGAAGCTGAGTAATGGCGCGTCGTTTCACGTCATCGCATCGGATGGCGGACTCCTAGAGGCTCCAGTTGAGGTGAAAAACCTCTACATCGTCCCGGGTGAACGCTACGAAATCATCGTGGACTTCAGTAAATTCCCACTCGGTACGCAGCTCGCCCTCATCAACGATGTCGACCAAAAGGATGGCAACAAACCTGCAAGCATCGGGCGGGTCGCGATTCCAATGATGTTATTTGTCATCAACAGGGATGCCCCAGACCCAAGTCGCCTGCCCGCGAAATTGCAGTCGATCACTCCGCCAGACCTCTCCAAGGTTGTTGCCACACGGACCATCAAGTTCCATCGTAGCAAGGGCGCTTGGATGATCAATGACCGCTTTTGGAACCCGGATGTCCCCTTGTTCCGCTGCCGTCTCGGCACCGCTGAGCGCTGGATTGTCACGAATGGCTCTGGTGGCTGGGATCACCCATTCCATGTCCATGTCGAGAACTATCAGGTCTTGAAGCGAAATGGAAAGACGCCTCCGTTGATTGAACGTGGGCGTAAAGACATCATGAACCTCGCGGGTGGCGAGAACATGGAGATATTCATCCAGTTCCACCGGTATGCGGGACGCTACACGGTTCACTGTCACAATACAGGACATGAAGACTTGGCGATGATGGGTTGGGTTGATGTTCAGCCCTGATGA
>JBEEMN010000420.1:0-2611 GCA_041192625.1 Armatimonadota bacterium | reverse complement strand
GAGGACGGCAAGCCAAATGTCTTCCGCACCGACGATGTTCGCTCCATGGCTTTCCCATCCGCGTGGAGCGCCGCCGCGCCCATGGTCGGTCGCGATGATCAGCGTTGTTTTGCCGCGATACTCAGGCATCTTCTGAACGGTGGACCACAGCTCGCCAAACAGCCTGTCGGACATCTGGGCGGATTCGAGATAACGGTCGTACTCACCTTCGTGCGCCCATTCATCCGTTTCGCCAAGACTCAGAAAGAAGACCTTTGGCTTCTTTACTTTGAGGTATTCCATAGCGGTCTGGAAGGTGATGGCATCGTATGGTTCGCCGCCCCAGCGGCGCGGCATGTCACGCTTTAGGGCATTCATCGCATCGATGACCGGGTTACCTGGAAGCAGTGTGAATGGTTCGTAGCCTGCATTGACTGGAAAGCCGCAGCGCTCAACATTGAAGATGCTTGGAAAGACATCCCATGCGCCAAAGGCTGCGACGCTTCCATTGAACTGTGGGAGGGAGTTCAGCCATTCAAAAACGGTTTTGTTCGCATTTGGAATTTTGTCGTTTGAGTTCACCTTTGGGTCTACATACCCCGTGAGGGTTTCGTTGTAGCCAGGGTAGGAGAAGTTGAGTTTGTTGGTGACGGTGACGCTGGAGCCAAGTGTTTTGTTACCGTGGAGCTGTCCTTCGCGGGAGATGACCTGCCAAAAGAAAGGCATTAAGGTCTCGCGGCGTGCCTCCGGTGTGTCGCGCCAGAACTTCTTTTCAAGGACATCGATGTCCTTGACCGAGCCATTCTCCTTGTTCATCAGGGTGCTGTCGGCGCCGCTGAAGACTTCCTGCCAGCGCAGGCCATCGAGCATCAAGACGATGACGCGCTCTGTTTTTTGCTTTTGTGCGGCGGTGGTTTTGGTAACCGGGGATGCAAGCGTCGGTGCGGTGGCGGCGAGCAGAAATGCGGCTGAGATGAGCGACTTACGGGAGAGGATCATGCGTGGATGCTCCAAACGTGGATTGGTGCTGCATTATCTGCTGTAAATCCGCCGCCTGCATTAATGGAGCCCTAGGCATCCGCTCGTAGTTGGCTAGCGCTTCGTCGGGTCCCCGTGACCGTTCCACCAGCCGTTGTCTGCAATGCCATCACGGTTGAAGTCATCCATGGTAGTCAGGCGCATTGCTTTGGCGTGGCCATCGGCGAAGCCAACGGTAACCATTTTCGAATGACGTTCCGCTGGGAGAGCACGGCACCCTGCCGCTCCTGAACATTCGGAAGTACCCGGCGCACCATAAAAGCCATCGGCGGGGGACTGAGGGCGTGAACCACGGTTGCTTGGTAGCGGTGGATCGATGACGTAGTTTCCGACATTTAAAACTTTGCGGTCATAGCTGCAGCCAAGCGTATCGGCGATTGCGATGGTTTCGGCTGGCGCGGTGATGTCAGCATCCGTCGCGGCGAATGGAAAGCGGCTGTTCCCGAGGTATTGGTAGTTGTAGCCATAGCCGCCATAGAGGGCTGTCGGCACGGTTGCGAATGGCTTCAAGAACGTATCTGGAAGCGCCCCTGGAGCGCGGAAAATAGCGGTGTTTTTGGTGTAAGGGAGGAGGCCATCCGGCCAGCGTGTGCGCGGTTGCTGGCTACTTGGCGAGCTGGACAGCGGGTATGTTTCCCAGTCCTGAACGTACATTGCAACTGCCATGCCGACTTGCTTCACATAGCTCAGACTCTGTGCCTGCCGTGCCCTTTCGCGTGCTGTTGCAAAGACAGGGAAAAGAATCGCAGCAAGGATTGCGATGATGGCAATAACGACCAGTAGTTCGATAAGGGTAAAGGCTGATTTCTGTTTCATGACTATGAATCTGTTCTTGCTGCGAGAGTGTTGTTCAGGAATGGCGACAATCACCGACTGAAGTTATCGCCGATTATCAGTGTCGGCAATGGTAACTATAATGATTTTTAGTTTAGACATTGTCTAATTAACAATATTTCCGAAAGAGCGGCATCTGCTGTTCGGAGGATTCAACTCCGATACAGCGTTTTGGGTTTCCATTATTGTCAGATTTGAGATCACGCCCAAACCGAACAAGAGGTGCTGCACTGCGTTCCCGGCGCATGTCCACCACCTCTTTCAATGAAGCTTGTCGCATCAACGTGATGTCAGCGTTCCCGGCGCTTTCATCACTGCGACAGACCAGTACAGTGCAATATTCGTACCAGTTACCAAATTAGACGGAATCCAGATAACAGACTGGCAGTGTTTTGAGGCTGAGGCTGACGGATTACTGTCAGTGGGTTTGCGCACTTGCTGTCTGAAGCATCCCTAAACCTGTGGTATCTAAGCCTTGTCGCTTTTGACAGGGAGCCGGTTGAAATGATCCATCATAGCAAGCATTCGAACAGATTCATTTTGGGGATGGCCATTCTTGCAATTGGAGGCGGTGCCACGATCGGAGGCGTCCTCCAGCGTGGTCGTCCTGCACCTCCGGCGACGAAAACGGTTGATACCGGAATCGACTTCCGGCTTCGCGATGGCGACCGGCGTAAAGCATCCAATGAGCGCATCAAGCCCAGTCCTGTGACCATGCTTTCGGATACGGACGCCGATGCGATTTTAAAGCGTGTGCCTG
>JBEEMN010000419.1:0-2618 GCA_041192625.1 Armatimonadota bacterium | reverse complement strand
GGCTGCATCCGCGCCAAGCCAGCCGTACACAGCGATGTGCTTTTCCCAGGCGGCGTAGTAGATGACGTTCTTCCGGATGCTAATCGCCGGCATCCCGTAGCTAATCTTCTCATGCGCATCCGGAATCGCCGCACGCAGCGCACCGCGCAGCTCCATGAGTTTGGCATGCTGGATGCCATCAAAGCCTGCGACATAAGCCTCTACCGTTGATGGATTTTCAGCCATGCCACACTCTATCGCGCTACATTGTTAATGCCGTTAGTCTGTGGAAACCGCCGCCATCACGCGTAGGAGGCGTGCTTTTACATCTGCGGCGAGCTCATCGATTCCGGGTTGATCCACAAGCTGAAGAATCGCTTCCGGGTCCATAAACGAGATGCCTGTTGTTGCGTCATCGATTGCGCGAACGACGACATTGCAGGGCAGCAAAAGTCCGATTTCGGGCTCGGCGGCGATGGCCTGATACGCAAGAGTTGGGTTACAGGCTCCGAGAATTCTGTAGGGCGGCATATCTTTGTCGAGCTTTGTTTTCATGGTTGCTGCGACATCGATGTCCGTGAGCACGCCAAACCCCTCGGTCTTAAGGGCGGCGGTGACACTGTCGATGGTGTCGTTAAACGATGCCGTTACTACCGTGCCGAATCCAAAACGTGTGTCCATGGTGCATTCCTTTGATGAGGCAGCCTCCCGTGAACGAGGCGTCCCGGCGTGTTCCGGGAGGCTGTCATGGAAACAGAGTTTAGGGATGAATGAAAAGATTCAGGGAGATGCGCGTATTTTTCAGATGATTTGATTTCAACGATTGCAAATCCCCGCGTTCGGGCAGACCGCTGCGCCTGCCCTGCTAACGAAACGCCAACAACATCAAATTTGCCTCGTTCTCAGCCAATAGCATTCCAAAAGTGGGTCATCAGAATATTTTCCTTCCTTCGGGCACCAATCCGAAAAACTTTAATTTTATTTAATAGGTGTCGATGACACTGATTAGACTGTGTACAAGTAGACTGCTCTGCGATGCGCCCCATTCTTCGACTGTTAGGCAAGTGTGAACTGACGGTGGATGGAGTTCCGGTTCCCTTCAAGATCACACGTAAACATTGGTATGTCTTAGGCCTTGTCGCGACATCCCCAACCTGCAAAATGGGACGCGCCGAGCTGGCAGAGGCTGCCTGGCCAATGAGCAATGACCGGAGTCGGAATGTCCTCCTCCACATTTGGCGCCGCGCCATTGTGCAATCAACGACATCCATATGTTCCGGCCCTCCAGCGCACCTTACGGAGCAGCATGTTTCCGTTGATGCATCCTGTATCGCGATTGATTATCAGGAATGTAACCTCCTCGCAGACATTGCACTTACCAGTGATGATCCTGAGCAAGTTCTGCAGGCAGGAATGGCATTCGATGCCCTTGCCGAAGATAAGACGCTCCTCTATCCGTTCCCATCCTTGTTTGTAGACATTCGTCGTGACTTCGACAATCGACGTCGAGCTGTCCTCCGTCGCGCTTGGCAGGCTGAACGCCATCTCGATCCCGCCACGCCAACAGGTACATCCGTATTCGAAGCGCGACTCCAGAGCCTTGGCGATATGAATGCCATCGGGGAAACGGAGCTTCCCTTCAAGGTCCTTCCCGAACTACCGAGCGTCTCTCCAGAAAAAACGCGCTCCTTCATAACGACATCGCCCGCGGCGACAGCTTCAACCGGACCGCCATCGCGCTGAACCCAGCCAAGTCCATCGGTGATGATGAGGAGCTGTCCAAGCGGATGCGTATGCCAAGCGGTACGAGCACCCGCGGAAAACACAACATTTGTGCAGCCGGCGCGGGCTGGCTCCGTCGCTTGCGCGTATCGCTCGATGCGGACACCGCCGGTAAACCACTCCGCAGGCCCATCCCCGATAACACGATCGCTCGCTCTAATAATTTCCATAGCATTGCAACTGTATGGCAAATGCACAACCTGTGTTGCCGATACTTGGCACCAAAACACTAAAATCCCGTGCGCGGACAGGCGCCGTTGCCTGCCCGCACGGATCTAGGAGAACTAAGCCGCGTTGCGACGACGGCGGATACAAACACCGATGAGCGCAGCGCCACCGGTCAGCGCCAGGGCGAAGGTGCCAGGCTCAGGCGCGACGCTAGCGCCTGGGACGGTAGACCCTGGGTTGTACACACGGATGTTGCTATTGTTGAAGCGGGTAGTATTCCCGAAGTCTGGATCAGACCCGAGGTAAGAAACATTAGAAGCGGCATTAACAGAGCCAGCATCAGAAGCAATTGTGTGATTGCCTACGATTCTGACTTTCACATCCGTACCAGAATCCACTGTCAGGGCTCCCAGATAGATACGCTGATAGCCAAAAGCGTCTTTCGTGCTCAATAGTGAGTTGTCTACAGACTGAAATGCCCCAGTGCCGATTTGGTAAGAAAGACTGTAGCTGTTACCGCCGGTGCCAAAATCAATGCTGTTCAGAATCATCGAACTGTTGAATCTGTACGTAGAGATACTTGTCCCGTTCACCCCGTACTCAAGGATACGGACACTGCTGAACACATCAATCTGCGCAAACGCCTGCGTCGGGATTACACTACCTGCAACTACACTTGCGATGACAAT
>JBEEMN010000418.1:0-2618 GCA_041192625.1 Armatimonadota bacterium | reverse complement strand
AGCCGTAAGGTGACCTTATTGCGCAGCTGCTGAACTTGTTGCATGTACGCCGTCTCGGTATTCATCGCGAGCTGAACCTTCTCACACGCATGCCGCACACTTGTATGATCTTTGCCGCCGAAGACATCCCCAATCGCCGCAAGGCTTGCCCCCGTCATGTCACGGATCAGGTACATCGCGATGTGCCGCGCCTGCACCGTCGGGCGGTCCCGCCGCGTGCCGACAAGCGCTGCACGATCGATGTGCAATGTTTCCTCAAGAACATCCTGGAGGATGCCCACAAGCTTGTGCGGTGGTATCGGACGAATCGTATGTCCGTAAACCGCAAGCGGTGCAACCGGGGCGTTATCCGCGATGTCAATCAGTGCATCTTTGGCAAGATCAATCGTGATCGGCTCACCCGAACAACCTGCCATCGCAAGCAAGCGCACCAATGCACCCTCGAGCGCACGGACGGAGCTAGTCACACACTGGGCGATGTATTCAAGCACATTCAATGGCACCATATGCCCGGCTTGATCGCGCATCAGTTTGGACTGCAAAATCGCAATCCGCAGCTCGAGTTCCGGCGATGCAAGCTGGGCAACCATCCCGGCCGCCAGGCGCGTCCGAATGCGTTCATCCATGCCAGGCAGGTCACGCGGCGCACGATCACTTGCAATCACCAATGCACGGCCAGATTGCTGCAGCGTATTGAATGTGTGGAAGAACTCTTCGACGGTAGCCTCACGGCCACCGAGGAACTGGATGTCATCCACGAGCAGAACATCCAGTTGGCGGAACTTCTTACGGAACTGCGCCGTTCGGTTCTCGCGTAGCGATTCCAGAAACTCCGTTAGAAAGGCCTCTCCGGAAACGTAGCCAACGCGCAGCTCGGGATGACGCTGCTGAACCGCATGACCAATCGCATGCAGAGTGTGCGTCTTGCCATTGCCACTCGGACCGTACAGAAACATCGGGTTGTAAATCTCGCCCGGCGACTCACAGATCGCCGCCGCACACGAGGCTGCCAGCTGATTGGCTTTCCCGCGAACCAATGTCTCAAAGGTAAATGCACGGTTTAGATTCGGCTTAATGTAAACCGATTTGGTTGTTGAACCAGAGCCGCTGGAACGTCCATCACTGGATAACATCTCCGGTGCCGGGCGCTTGGCTTGAATCCGTGTGGGTGCTTGTCGGGTAGTTGCTGTCTCTGATTTGCGGACCACCAAGTTAATGCGAACATTGTCGGCAGTGGTGTCGAGGTTGTCTGCGACAAGCTTTGTTAGTAGAGCCACGTGACGAACGCGAACCCACTGCGCAATGAAGTCGCCTTGCACTTCGATATCGAGCGTAATGGAATCATCCACACTCGATGTCCATGCGACTAGGCGGGCATCGCGGAATTTGTTAAGAGTTACGCTGCTCTCTAGCCGCTCAAGGAGATCCTGATGAGCAGCGTTCCACGCCTCCTGTAAGGATGTTGGAATTTCGGTCTGGGAGATGGAGAGCTGGTCGTTCACGTTTAACTTTTCGGGGGTCCACCGCACGGTGGGGGAGGGGAAGATCTGATGGGTGATTTCACCCTGAATTCGACCCAAAGGCAAAGGTTTTTTAAGCGTTCATACCTGCTTATTGACCTTTCAGGAGTATGTATAAACATCAATATTTATCAATAAGATTTTTAGCTGACAACGCCACGCATACTTGCATATTCAGCTCAGATCACTCCGCAAAACTTATACAATTGACCACCAATTACCCCCTAATTGTTACGTTGGGTCATGCATAGTTGGGATGTTTCTCAGAGTCATTCCCCCGTGCAACAACAAAACCACAGCCACACATTTGTTCTTTCCGACACCGGAGCGTTGTTGGCTTAAACCTGACTACCAATGTTAAGAACTTCTTGTTAACTAGGACACGTGGCAACGCATCCCAATCTTGTTTGTTTTGGCAAACAGGACTAACCGCAATTGGCCGCTACTGCCGATAATTGGATAAGTTTCAGTGCTGTGGCAGACATGGCAACGGCTACTGTCAACCCGATGTTTTGGGGGATTGTGAATGGACTTCAACGCACTCTTTGCACCCGTATACAAGACTGGAAGCAGCATTAATGCCCGCCACATTGACATCCGCATTGGTCAATCGGGACACGTCTCTGACCCAAGTACTCGCCGCCATCCGATTAGTGCTAGAACTTAGCCGGAGTCATCAGAGACACCTCGCTTGGTGACATCCATCTGACTTCATCGCTGTTGGTGCACTACTTTATGAGCGGTGGCAAAAACCAAGCGCCTTCTATATGTAGGTGTCAACGCAGTATGAGTGGCAAGCGTGACAGATAGAGTGATGGCGTATCGGGTGCTTTGAGTTACTTCCCATCACAGCTGCTACACATACGAAGATTCCTCTTAGTGCATTTGGACTCCCGTGTATTAGCCGTGTTTCCCTGGCGAAAGTCATTTACGAAACGACTGCATTGGAAGAGATTCAGCGGGTGTTGTACGCTGGCTGACACGAGGATTTGTAGCAATGAAAACACCCCCCAGCCAGCGTCTTATTGAGCTTGGAATCACACTTCCGCCGCCCCCTGAGCCAGCCGGTACCTATATCCATGCTGTAAAGACGGGGAA
>JBEEMN010000417.1:0-2623 GCA_041192625.1 Armatimonadota bacterium | reverse complement strand
TCTGCGGCCAGTGCCCGGGATTCATCGGTTGCCACGGATGTCCCGCCAAACTTCTGCACCATCACTCGCATCAGGCCACACCCCCAGCAGCTAGCTCAAATTCGTGCTGTAGCGCGGAAACTGCCGTTGCCACAGACTCCTCACGGATTAGACAGTGAACAGCATCGTGTGCATCCCCAGTTTGGAGAATCTGCACTCCCGCGCCAACAAGGGCATCAAAAATGCGAGCGATAATCCCGGAGAGATCCCGCATGGCGCCTGCGACGACGGAGACAAAGGCAACATTTGGTTCGATAACAGTGACAGCCGGAACGGCATCGCTAACTGCTAGGACGCGGTCGACGTACTCAGACCGCACGATAAAGGTTATCGAGGAATCGTGGAGCTTTAGATGAAAGACAGGGATGCCATTGTCTGCGAGGGCTTTGAGCAGCAGCAGCCACTTGTCCGGAGTGGTGCATGTGGCTAGCGCCAAGTCATCCCGGACCTGAATTGCATGAACGCCGCGCTCTTTTTCGAATGAAGTACCTGGGGAATGTTCCATCAAATCTACCTATAGGAATGCTACCATGCACCCTTTGCCGGCCCATCGCCCAGATGGCGGTTAGTGGTACGATAGGCGTATTGCGACCGGTCTGGAGAAGGCTTCGTGACAAAGTTTGATGTCAAATCAACACCAAAGTGATGTTCGGCATCAAGGTTGCTAATGGACTACATCGACGGAAGGAAGATAAAAAATGCGTGTTTCAGCAGTTGAGATGCAACGTGCCCATGACTTGGGAAAGCCCATCGATGATGTCCTTGGAGCTGGGTTGCATAATAATGTAGAGCTTCAGGCTGAAGGCCGTGCGATTGCCGAGCGTCTTTCGGAAGAGTCCGATGTGCGTGAAGATATTGTTGAAAGTCTGCGTGAGCGGATTGAAGCGGGCACCTACAACGTCACGGGAGCCGAGATTGCCGACATGATTTTCCGCCGTGCCGTTGCCGACCGTATCCGCTAGTCGGAACCGATAAACGTAAATGCAAAAAGCACCCTCACGGGTGCTTTTTGTTTATTTGTACTCTGATGAGCTACTCTGCAACCGCATCCCCACGCTCGGAAAGAAACGCTTCCTCAGCGGCATCGAGGTCTGTTGCACTCGCACGCAGAATCCTGGACTCACCGCCATCTGCGGAGATGGTTAGATCCGACAGCGAAACCAGAATCGCATAGTTCAAAACCAGCTCTTTTTCCTTAGCGGATAGCTTGGAACGCGCATCTTCGCTCAGGCCATCCAGCCAGCGCTGGCGCTGTTGCTTTTCGTTTTGCTGATGACGCTCGTAAATAGCCGTTGGCAATGCCTTACGGTCGACAAGAACCGCGCATTCCTGACCGTAGACTTTAAGGACCTCGCCTGTCAAACCGGAATAGTGCGGATAGAAAAGTCCAGACTTGATATCGGCTGGCAGCTGCTCGCGGTCGATGACGACCACACGGGTTCCAACAGTGATTTCCATGCTTCCAGTTTACCGCGGCCCACCCGGTTGACGAGTACGCGGGAGGTCGATCCCGGTGCGGGTTGGCCACGGAAGACGGGTTGGAAGCGCAGACCTGTTTTGCACGGCTTCAAGCGCAAGCTCCACCTCAAGAGAGAAGATTTCATAGCAGCGCTCACAGCCCATCAGACCAGTTCGCGACAGCTCTGACAGCGTCAGGCCACAGCTGTCACACTGTTTCTCGTAGACAAACCCGAATGCAGATTCCGCATTCTCTCGTTCCATAGGCTACGTGATACGATTTATTGCCCTTCCGGCGCAAGGTCAACTCCCTCTGAAGCAATTTTCTCGCTTCCTGAAAGCACTCCAGCCCTACCGCAAGTTACTCGTTTCGATCGCAGTGCTTACGCTTGCGAACGCCATCATTTCCTTGCAAACACCTGAAGTTATCAGGCAGATTTTCAACTATCTGGATCCGGGCAAGTCGATGGCATTTGCGTTACCCCAGCCTTTCAACACACTTGGAGGAGCGGTTACGCTCATCTTTATCATCGCGGTTATCGGCTCCGCAGTCAGCTTTGCTCTCGGCTATGCTGTCAACCTCACAGGACAGCGCTTTCTCGTAGACACACGCTCTGGTGTCTATGAACATCTCCAAACCCTGTCGCAAGGCTTTTTCGAAAAGGCACAGACGGGCAAGCTTGTGGCGACCGTCGTCCACGATGTCGGCTCGGTCAACCAGCTGATCACTGGTGGGTTTGTCACCGTCATCTCCGATGTAGTAACACTTGTTGGCGTCATCGGGTTGATTTTTTACCAAGACTGGCAGCTGGCTCTGCTCGCGCTGGCCGTTTACCCCATCTATGTTGGTAACTTCCTGCTCTCACGGCGGCCGTTACATGACAATGCCACCAAGATTTCCGAGCTGCGCGGTGTGATCTACTCCGACCTTCAGGAAAAGCTTGCCGGCGTGCAAGTCGTCAAGTCGTACGCACAGGAGCGCTCTGAAGTACGACAGTATGTGTCACTCAACCGGGACAACCTGAACCTTAATATCAACCAGTCACGCCTCGGAACCGGTCTCTGGGTCCGCGCAGAGTTCATCACCGCGATCGGCACAGCGATTATCCTTGCCGTCGGTGGGATG